>NZ_CANG01000029.1:0-38765 GCF_000309315.1 Sedimentibacter sp. B4 | reverse complement strand
AGAAATAAAATTTGGAAATCCAAAAGATGAAGTTCCTGGAACAAACATAATACTGCCAGAACATCCATCAATGATAAAAGCAGAAGATGCAGATTTAATACACATGAGAAAATCACTGATAAAAAATGCAGTATCAACATACAATGTAACACCTAATGATGCTGACATAGATTTCCTTGCAGAAGAAACAAACACAAATGTTGAATTTGTAAAAGAAGTAATAGCTTCATTATAAAATATTAAAATAAATAAGGCGTATGAAATGCATACGCCTATTTGCAGATTATAAACTTTAAAAATGCAGGAGGAGCAAAAATATGAAAAGAGCCGACGATTTCGAACAAAGAAGAGTTCATTTGGCAAATCTTTCAGACGAAGAATTATATGATAGATTTTGGAATTTGGCAGAACAAATAGTAGACCCTCTACTTGAATTGGGAAAAAAGAACACAACTCCATCAGTTGAAAGAAGCGTTCTTTTAAGAATGGGATTCTCAAGCCTTGAAGTTAAACCTATTGTTGAAGGCGTTATGAACAAGGGTTTAATGGGAAAAGGTGCTGGAAATGTTGTGTGGAGATTATCTAAGAAACTCGGTATTTCAGTGCGTGAAGCCGGTCTTGAACTTGCTAACGGAAGACACTGGGATGACGTAGATTCATTATTTTAAGGAGGGCATATAGATGAAACTTGATCCTAACAAAAAGTTAGATATAAAAGAATTATTAAAAGACTTGGACAAATATGAACCAAAGAGACGCGGCTGGCACTGGAGAGAAGGAAGAAATGAAAACAGAACTATCGGCGATTTTGAATACCATGAAACTTCAGAAAGCCTTACAAATTCAGTTCCGCTTCCTGGAAGCCGTGGATTCGGATATATCGATCCTCAGCCGGACTGCGTAATCACTACTGAAATTGCTTCAGGAAGATTTGAAGATGATATAAGAAGAATGCGTATGGCTGCTTGGCATGGTGCTGACCATCTGATGGTTATAAGAACTGCAGGACAGTCTCACATTGATTCACTTCTTGAAGGAACAAACCAGGGTATTGGCGGTATCATGGTTACTAGAAAGCAAGTTAGAGCAAGCCGTAAAGCTTGTGATTTAATAGAAGAAGAAGTTGGCCGTCCAATTAACTTCCACTCATACATTTCAGGCGTTGCAGGTCCTGACATTGCTGTTATGTTCGCTGAAGAAGGCGTTAACGGTGCTCACCAGGATCCTCAGTACAATGTGCTGTACAGAAACGTAAACATGGTAAGAAGTTTTGTTGACGCATGCGAAGCAAAGAAAATAATGTCATGGGCTAACATTCTTCAGATAGACGGAGCACACAATGCCAATGCAACAGCTATGAAAGCATGGAAAGTTATGCCTGAACTTATGGTTCAACATGCAATTAACTCAGCTTTCTCAAGAAAAGTTGGTATTAAACCTGAAAATATTGCATTGTCAACAGTTCCTCCTACAGCACCACCTGCACCATGTATGAGACTTGACCTTCCGTATGCAGTTGCTCTTCGTGACTTATTCAGAGAATATAAGATGAGAGCTCAGCAAAATACAAAATACATGGAATCAGACACTCGTGAAGCTGCAGTAACTCACACTATGAACATGATGATTTCAAGACTTACAAGTGCTGATATTCAGTCAACTATCACTCCTGATGAAGGAAGAAACGTGCCATGGCATTATAACAACATCGCCGGAATAATGACTGCTAAACAGTCTCTTACAGGTATGGATGGTTTAAGAGAAATGGTTAAACTTGACAGAGACGGAGTTTTAGGCAAAGATGTAAGAGAACTCAAGGAACGAGCAATATTGTTCATGGAAGAAGTTCTTGAGGTTGGAGGATTCTTTAAAGCTGTTGAACAAGGATTCTTTGTTGACAGCGGTAAATATCCTGAAAGAAACGGAGATGGTATAGCTCGTCAAATCGAAGGCGGTATCGGATACGGTTTCATTTATGAAAGAGATGAAGATTACTTTGCTCCGGTTTCTGTTCACTACGGATACAACAACATTCCTAAGGAGTTTGCAAAAGCCAGCGACGCCATTGGAGGAGATACATTTGAAGACCGTTCAAAAATTATCTACATTGATGAATTAGATGAACATGATAATGTCAACAAGAGACTTGAAGAAGCTGAAAAGTATTATGATACAAATCTTGTAAAACCAGAAGTTGAATGGAGAGCCGACGGTACTGTCCTTCTTTCCATATTCCTTCCTCTTGATGAAAGAACAGCTGAATTTGCAGCCATAAAATGCGGAGAAAAAATGGGTCTAGAAGATGTTACTGTTGTTCACAAACAATGCCTGCACCCATCAGAAGGAACTTACTGTGAAATCAAAGGAAGAGTTAACTTTGACATTGATGTTAATGAACTGGTAATCCCAGAAAAAGTTGAAGTTCTTTCTGTTGAAGAAATAAGAGCTGATATACAGGAAAAACCAATGTTTGTTGTTGCTGCAACTGTAGGCGAAGACGAACATTCAGTTGGACTTAAGGAAACGCTGGACATTAAACACGGCGGTATTGAAGGATTTGGTATTAAGTATGAATATCTTGGAACTTCATGCCCTGTTGAAAAATTAGTTGATGCTGCCATCGAAACAAATGCTGATGCAATATTGGTAAGCACAATTATAACTCATGATGATGTACACATTAAGAACATGAGAAAGATTCATGAACTTTGCATAGAAAAAGGTATAAGAGACAGAATTATGATAGTTTGCGGCGGAACTCAGGTTAACAATGAAATTGCTGTTGAAGCTGGAATGGATGCCGGATTCGGAAGAGGATCCCACGGTATTGATGTTGCAAGCTTCCTAGTAAAAAGAAGAAGGGAAATGAACGCATAGTGAAAGTAAATGTATTGGTAGCCGAAATAGGCAGCACCACTACAGTAGTTAATGCATTCAATGGAATAGGTACTTCTTGCCCGACATTTGTCGGGCAAGGGCAGGCGCCTACGTCTGTTCTTCAGGGGGATGTTACGGTTGGTCTCAAGGGTGCTATTAACGACTTGAAGAAGAATCTCAATGCAGACGAAATAACATGGGATGACATGCTGGCTACAAGCAGTGCTGCTGGTGGTTTAAAAATGACTGTCCATGGTCTTGTTTATGATATGACTGTTCGAGCAGCTAAAGAAGCAGCTCTTGGCGCCGGAGGAATCATTAAGATGATTACTTCAGGCAGGATGAGAAAGACTGATTTAAAGAAAATACAGGAAATAAGCCCCAATATTATTCTTGTTGCAGGCGGTGTGGATTACGGTGAAAGGGAAACAGCTCTTTACAACCTGGAAATGATACTTTCCATGGGACTTAAAACACCCATCATATATGCAGGCAACATTGAAAACCAGGAAGAAGTGCGCCTCATGTGCGAGGAGGCGGGCAATCAGGTATATATTGTGGAAAATGTATATCCGAAAATTGATACATTGGTTGTGGAACCCACAAGAAAAATAATACAAGATGCATTCGAGGAACACATCATCCATGCTCCCGGCATGAGCAAGGTGAGGGAGCTGGTAAAAGGCCCTATAATTCCTACGCCAGGAGCTGTTATGGAAGCAGCAAAAGTATTGAAGGAAGAGTTGGGGGATCTGGTAATCTTTGATGTTGGGGGAGCAACAACAGATGTGCATTCTGTAACAGAAGGGTCAATTGAAATCAATTCAATTTTAATTAGTCCGGAACCGGTTGCCAAACGTACTGTTGAAGGTGACTTAGGCGTATATGTAAATGCAAATCACGTTGTGGAAAAAATAGGAATGGATAATTTGAAAAAAGAATTTCCGGACGCGGAAGAAATTTTGGCAAATTATAAACCTATACCACAAACAGCAAGAGAAATGCAGTTTGTTGAAAGACTCACAAAAGAAGCAGTCCTCACATCACTTGAAAGACATGCGGGGCATCTTCGATATTTCTATACAGCTTCAGGCAAGAAGACTGTTGCTGAAGGAAAAGACCTTACTGCAATAAAATATATAATAGGCACCGGCGGAGCTTTAACAAGGCTTCCGGGCAAAAAAGATATACTGGAACTCATAAAGCATCATGGCAAGGAGCAGGAACTGTATCCTACAGAATTAGCACAGATACTCATAGATGAAGATTATATTTTATCATCTCTTGGAGTGCTTTCTAAAAGTTATCATGACGATGCTCTTGCTTTAATGAAAAAAAGCTTATTTATAGGAGATTGATATGTATCCTAGATTGGTAGTAGATTTAAAAAAAGTAAAAAATAATCTCGACAAAATCACGGAAATGGTGAAGGGCTCAGGATGTTCTTTGATGATTGTAACAAAAGGATACTGCGCAGACATGGAGATTTACAAGCTGTTGGAAAATTCGGAAATTGATTATCTGGCTGATTCCAGAATTCAAAATTTGAAAAAGTACCATGGAACAAAGAAAGAAAGAGTTCTTTTAAGGCTTCCCATGATTTCTGAAGCAGAAGATGTAGTTCTTCACTCTGACATTTCACTAAACTCTGAAATAGAAACAATTAAGCAGTTAAACAAAAATGCAGCTAAACACAACAAAACACATAAAATACTTCTCATGGTAGATCTTGGTGATTTAAGAGAAGGAATATTTTATAAAAACGAAGATGAAATTTATGAGACTATCGAAGAAATATTGAAGCTTGAAAACATAGAGCTTTACGGTCTGGGCGTAAACCTCACATGTTATGGAGCTGTAATACCAAAGAATGAAAATCTTTCTATTTTAGTTGAAACAGCGTCAAAAATAGAAAATAAATTCAACATAAAACTTAAAATGATATCCGGCGGAAATTCAAGCTCTGTCTACCTTATAGGCAAAAATGAACTTCCAAGGGGTATAAACAATTTAAGAGTAGGTGAAGCATTTCTGTTAGGTGATGAAACTGCTTACAGTCAAATGCTTGATGGATTTTATGATGATGCATTTATTCTTGAAGCTGAAATAATTGAATTAAAGGAAAAACAATCTGTGCCCGTGGGAGAAACCGGAGTTGATGCTTTTGGAAACAGACCGGTTTATGAAGACAGAGGCATAATAAAAAGGGCCATAATAGCAGTAGGAAGACAAGACGTAGATCCTGACAACCTACATCCTATAGACTCTAAAATCGACGTATTAGGAGCAAGTTCTGACCACTTGATACTTGATGTTACCAAATCCGACACCCCTTACAAAGTTGGAGATAAAGTAAGCTTTAAAGTGAGCTATTCAAGTTTATTAAGAGCCACAACCAGTGCCTATGTTGAAAAAACTTATAAATAAAAATGCAGGGAAGAAGCATAAGTTTCTTCCCTTATTTTATGCAAAGTTTGTATAAAAAATAACAAAACGTAGCTTAATTGCAAGTATACATTCATAATATGTAATAAAATGCAAAATAATTTGCAGCAACGCAAATTATTTTGCATTTTATTTTATGGAATTTAAAGAAAATAACTAGAAAATATTCAAAAAAGAGTCGCAGCAGAATTATTGATTTAATTTGCATTGGAAATCCAATGTTTCTATAGGTGATAAAAAATATATTGCTACAAGAAAAGTTGGCACGAGAATTGCTTATTATATATGCAGATATAGAATTTAGGAGGAAACAAATGCAAAACGTAAAAGTAGTAATATGGGGACTTGGAGCAATGGGCTCAGGAATGGCAAGAATGCTTTTAAATAAAAAAGGCGTTGACATAGTTGGAGCAATTGATATTGGCAATAAGCTTGGAAAAAGCATGTATGAAGTAATTGGAGCAGAAAGGGGAGACAGAGCTGAAGTAATAGTAAAAACTCCGGAAGAGACAATTACTGAAAAATGTGCTGATGTTTGTTTATGTGTTACAGATTCATTTACAAGCAAAGCTTTTGACAAATTTAAGTTTGTAATGGAAAATAAAATAAATGTAGTTTCAAGTGCTGAAGAAATGGCATATCCTATGGCACAGGAGCCTGAACTTTCTAAGAAGCTTGATGAAATAGCAAAGGAAAACGGAGTGTCTATTCTTGGCACAGGCATCAATCCAGGACTTATTATGGACCTTCTTGTTGTAATTATGACGGGATGCTGTGAATCTGTTGATGAAATCACAGCAAGAAGAGTAAACAGTCTGTCACCTTTCGGACCTACAGTTATGGAAGAACAGGGAATTGGCATATCTCTTGATGAATTTAACCGAAAAGTTGAAACTAACAGCATGTCTGGACATGTTGGATTCCCGGAATCCATCAGCATGATTGCTGATGCCATAGGTTGGAAGGTTGATAAAGTAGAGCAGACTATGGAGCCAATACTTACTGATGTGGACAGAAAATCACCATACGGCTTTGCAAAAGCAGGCAACGTAGCCGGAGTTGCAATGAAGGGATTCGGTTATGTAGATGGAAAAATGAAAATTGAAATGGACCATCCTCAGCAAATAGAACCTGAGCAGGTTGGGGTAAAGACCGGCGACTATGTAATAATCAAAGGAACACCAAACATCAACATGGTAAATTCACCGGAAGTACCGGGAGGCATTGGAACAATAGCAATGTGCGTAAATATGATACCGCAGGTCATAAATTCAAAACCAGGACTGCAGACAATGATATCATTGCCGGTTCCAAGAGCAATAATGGGAGACATGAGAGGGCTTATAGATCCAGAACGAAAAGTTGTAAAATAATATATATTGAAAAAGAGGAGATTATCTCCTCTTTGAATTTTTTGCTTTTCTTATTCTTATTTTTTCAACACTTATGGGATCAGGATTTGTATAAAAGAGAAGATTTCTTATGACAATCCTTTCTTTTGCTGCTTCTTCCTTGCTTCTTAAATCCTTCAGATTTTCAAAGTTGTAGAGTTTTGCACGCTGCAGCACTTCCTTTAGTTTATTGTCTTTTATAATGTATTTTGCTGCCTTCATTCTGTCGTTTAACTTGGCGCTGTTGTTTAAATATATTTCGTTTCCTACAGCACAGGCAGCCATTGCAATATATCTTGAATCAAGCCTGTTCCTCATATATTCGCTTAATTCAGCATCTTCTAATATTTCTTCAAGCTTGTTGTGAACTTTAACCAGGTCCTGCCACATTTTTTCATTGTATGTATGTAGTGAAGAACTTTTATTCTTCATGTAATGATAGTACACTCCGTGGTCAATGCATGCCTTGTCGCAGTAAATAAGAGCCTGGACGTTGAAAATCAAGTCTTCCATAATTGTTATACCCGGCGTAAACCTGAGCTTGAACTTTTCTATGAAGTCTCTTTTGTACAAGCATCTCCAAACACAGCCCATTACATTGTAATACTTAGGCAGTATGTCTTCAATTCCTATCATGTTAGCTATGAGCTCATTTATTATATCCAGTTTGCCAAGAAAATCCTTGTTGAATTTTAGCGTCTTTATTGTGCTTCCAAGCTTTGAATCTTTTGAGTAATTACAAAAAGCAATGCTGCAGTTGTATTTTTCAATTGTGCTGTACATATTTTCATACATGTTTTTTTCTATCCAATCATCAGGATCTACAAAACCTATGTACTTGCCGGATGCATAGTCCATACCGGTGTTTCGGGCAACAGAAACCCCTTCATTCTTTTTGTCAATAATAATAATCCGACTGTCCTTTTTTTGATAATATTTGCATATTTCAAGGCTGTTATCAGTTGAACCGTCATTGACAACAATAATTTCAATTTCCTTTAAGCTTTGAGATAAAATGCTTTCAAGGCATCTGCTTAAATATTTTTCCACATTGTACACAGGAATTACTATGCTTATTATATTCATTTTTATCACCCTATAATATTGTAGTAATTAAATTATATCATCCTTATATAAATTTTCAACACGAGATAAGAAAATGTTTAAGTTTACAGTTTGGTTCAATTGTGCAATAATATTAGTGTAAAATTTAAGCTGCGGGGAATTATATGAATAACAAAATGTCGAGAGAACTCATATCCTACTTAGTTGCAGGAATACTGACAACACTGGTAAATTTTTTGATATATTATGTTTTGATTTTTTTTGGAATTGAATACAAAGCAGCAAATACTACAGCATTCTTAATATCTGTTATTTTTGCATTTTTTATTAATAAAAAATATGTTTTTTTAAGCAACAAAGAATCCACTAAAGAATTTATGAAATTTTTCTCCGGAAGAATATTTACATATGCACTGGATATAGGAACCATGATGGTTCTTGTTGAACTTCTAGGTGCCAGTTTATATTCGGCAAAAATATGGGCAAATGCAGTTGTAATGGTATCAAACTACCTGTTAAGCAAGTTCTGGATATTTAAATAAAAAATCCTCTTGCGAGGATTTTATTGTCTTACTTCTTCAATTGATTTTACAATGCTGTGAGTGATTGGCTTCCACTCAATTTTTCTGAACAGGGCCACTATAGATATTGGTATATAAGTAAATATGAAAATCGGGAATGAAAATATATATTTAATTTTCTTTAGTGGAGTAGAATTAATTTGTTTCCACTCTGTTATTGTTGTAATAAGGCCAAGTGCAAACAACACAAGGTATGAGTTTACTCCTGACATTATTATTGCTCCCGAAGTTTCGCTTATGATCTCAGGATATGTTTCTATGTTAATAAGCCCCACTGTAAGGAAAACAAAATTTATAAATACGCTGGCCAATGACAACAGTAAAGCTGGCATAATTGTCATGAGCATGTCGTAGCAGCTGAAGCTTTTTTTCGTGAATATACTCTTAAACAATGTCTTGCCGTATTTAGCAAATACCTGATAAAAGCCTTTTGCCCAGCGAAGTCTCTGATTCCATGACTGTTCGAATATATAAGGCTGTTCATCGTAAAGCACAGCTGTACCGCAGTATCCTATCTTTTCACCTTCTATGGCGTTGTCAATTGAAAATTCAATGTCTTCAGTAAGCAGATGATGCTTCCAGCCGTTGTTTTTTCTTATTATATCGTCGCTTACCATGAAGCCTGTTCCTGAAATAGCACAGCCTGTGTTAAGCATCATTCTTGAGTTGTTAAGATATTTTGCTTCTCTTAAGAACCAAAGAGAATAACCTGCTGATATCCAGTTTGTGTCATAATTTTTGGAATTTCTGTAACATGTAACTATTTTATATCCGTTGTCAAATACTTTATTCATTTCTGCTACATAGTTTTCATCAAGCAAATTATCCGCATCGAAAACAAAATATCCGTTATAATGTTCATCACTTGCAATTATACTTTTAAACGCGTAATCAAGTGCATATCCTTTGCCCACATTTTGTCTGTTGAATCTTTCTAATACATACGCCCCTGCATCTCTTGCCACATCAGCTGTGTTATCGGTGCAGTTATCTGCAACCACATAAATATCAATCAGTTCAGAAGGATATTTTTGTTGTTTGATGCTGTTAATCAATTGCCCTATTACGGCACTTTCATTTCTAGCTGCAATAACCACGGCATATTTGTTGTTTTTTTGGGCAGTCATTACCTTGCTTTTTCTGAACAGTGCAATAACCACGTAATATGCCTGGTAAAAATAAAAACCTGTAAATAATATTAAAATAATAAAGTTAAATATATTTATAAATGATAACAATTTCATACCTCCACATTTATGTTGTTTCTGCTTACGCTTTGAAGTATAACATTTATTGTTTTTTAATCAATTAAGTATTTCTTAATTTTGTTTTAAAATTTATGAAAACGATGGTAATTTTATAAATTTGTTTTACTATTATTGCTGCAAAGTTTTTTTTTATGCTTTGGAAAATTTCTAAAAATTCCTTGCTTTTGTTGAAATTAGAAAATCAATTGACTATTGACAAAGTGTAGATTATAATTAAAGTACTATTAAAAAATTAGGAGTGATTTACAATAATGGATGATGACGGTATAAGTCAGGTCGCAATATTAATAATTTTGTTGATAATGTCAGCATTTTTTTCTGCATGCGAGGCAGCATTTAATGATTACAGCAGAATAAGGATGAAAAACCTGGCTTGTTCAAACAACAAAAAAGCAGAGTTAGTCATTAGATTGGATGAAAAAAGCGACAGTCTAATATCAACTATTCTTATTTTTAACAATACTTTCAATATTACTGCTGCTTCACTTGCAGTGTATATTTTTTCTAGAAATTTTGAAAGTAATGGAATTGCAATTTCAACTACATTGATACTTCTTGCAATTCTTATTTTTGGGGAACTCATTCCAAAAGGTTTAGCGCAGTTTGCACCTGAAAAATTTGCAATGTTTTCAGCGCCCATGATGAGCATATTTATTTTCTTGTGTTCACCCATAAATGCGGTTCTTGCAGTTTTAAAGAAAATGTTTTACAAATTGTTTGAATCTGAGATTCAGCCTTCAATTACTGAAGATGAACTTAGAACAATGATTGATGAGGTTGAAAACGAAGGAGTAATAAACAAAAATGAAAGTGATTTGATTCGTTCTGCTATAGAATTCAATGAAACTGTAGTAGAAGACATATACACACCAAGAATAGAAATTGTAGGAATTGAGGAAGATGAAAGCCTGGATGAAATCAAGGAAAAATTCTTGGTCAGCGGTTATTCAAGATTACCGGTTTTCCAGGGAGACATGGACAACATTGTGGGAGTTCTTCATGAAAAAGATTTTTATCAGGCTCTCAGCAGAAAAGAAAAAGACATTAAAAAGCTTGTTTCCAAGATTATATATATAACTCCAAACAAGAAAATTTCAGAACTTTTAAAGGAACTTCAAAGGTCGAAAGCACACATGGCTGCTGTAATTGATGAATATGGCGGAACTGAAGGAATTGTAACCATGGAAGACATCATAGAAGAACTAGTGGGAGAAATTTGGGATGAGCATGATGAAGTTATAGAATGGTTTAAAAAAATCGGAGATGACAAATATCTGGTTTCATGCAATGCCGATGTTGACGACATGTTCGAATTGTTTAATATTGAGCCTGATGAAGAAGTAGATGTAACAACAGTTAACGGATGGATTACAATGCTTTTTGAAGAAATTCCTGATGTGGGCGGAAAAATGGTTTATAAAAACCTTCACATAACCATAACAAAGGCAGAAGCAAAAAGAGTTCTTGAAATTCAGGTGGAAAAAATAAACGAAGAAGAAAATAAAACTTTTTAAATATAATCAAAAGAGCGCAAATACAGGAGAACAGTTCATGGAGATTCTTCAAGCATAATATAAATAACTAAGCAGCAATATTGCTGCTTTTTATTTTAGTCAGCATAATAAAAATCCTGTGAAATATAATTAATAAAGGATGTCTGATTTAATGTCTCAACTATGTTGGGGCATGTTATTTATTAATGATTAATTGCGGGGTTGATTTCTTGAGGAATTTGTGGATTGGTTTAATTTTCACGGGTATATTGTTTTCTTTTGCCAACGGAAGACCGGAGGTGCTTACAGATGTGCTTTTGTTTGACCTGCAAAAGGCAGTTGATCTTATAATAAGTCTTGTTCCGGTTATGGCTTTCTGGACAGGTATGATGCGTATTGTGGAAAAATCGGGAATTTTAAATAAAATATCTGAATTTTTAAGACCTGCAGTCAAGTTTTTATTCAAGGAAGTTCAAAATGACACGAACGCTGTTAATGCAATAGTTATGACTATTGCTGCAAATATGCTGGGTATAGGTAATTCTGCCACAGCCTTTGGTATAAAGGCAATGCAGGAAATGCAAAAAATTAACAGTGATAAAAAAACAGCAAATAATGCAATGTGTATGTTTTTGATTATTAACGTGTCTTCAATACAGCTTATTCCATTAAGCATCATAAAATTAAGAGCAGATTCAGGAGCCTCAGTTCCGGCGGATATTATGCTTCCTACTATTGCTGCAACAACATTTTCTACAATTATAGCTGTTATGCTTGCTAAATATTATGAAAGGAAAATGTGAAATGAATTTTTCTGATTTAATCATGCCCTTTGTTGTGGGCGGTATTCTTTTTTATGGAATTATTGCGGATGTGGACATATATTCTGCATTTATTGAAGGGGCTATGGATGGAGCAAAATCAGCATTTAAAGTATTTCCTTACATACTTGCAGTTATATTTGCAATAAATTTGTTCATTCATTCCGGAGCGGAAGAATTTATTGTCAGTCTGTTAAGGCCTGTAACGGATATTTTGGGATTTCCTCCGGAACTTCTGTCCCTTGCTGTTATTAAACCATTGTCAGGAGGAGGATCATTGGGGGTTTTTCAATCTATACTGGATAATTATGGAGCGGATTCTTTTATTGGAAGGAGTGCCTCTATACTGATGGGTTCATCTGAAACTATTTTTTATACAACTGCAGTGTACTTTGGTGCTGTTGGCATAACAAACACAAGACACACAGTCAAGGTGGGGCTTATGGCACACGTAGCTTCCATATTTGCAGCGCTTGTTGTGGGAAGACTCATGTTTATGTAATTATTTTACGATTTTACGTGACTTTTTTCCTTCAAGCAGGTCCTGCCAATATGCAAATACGCCTGCCAGCAAAAAAACATCACCAATGCTAATGGTCTTGGAAAAAGGATAGGGAGAAGGAATGGTTATGATGTCGCAAAGAAACTTGAATTTTGTTTTGTCTGTAAGCAGAGAATGTATTAAATCCTGACCTGTCTGAAGATACAGCCTTTTAGCTTCAACATCTCCTAGAACATCAGAAACAAAGACGGGCATCTTAAAACCATTTGAAGCAATTGCTATGAAATTAAGCAATGTTCCAATAAAAAAAAGCATCATGTAGGACTTTTTTATGTTTATTGCAGCTACATAAAAAATAGCAAAATAAATCAGCCAGCTAAGTGAAAGATACCTTAACAAGCTGCTGCTGGGAAACCTTCTAAACAAAAATTGAGCAGTAATTTCTATTACTGCTGTCAATATTAATAACTTGTAGCCCTTTATCTCAAAATTTCGATTAGTGATATCAGGACTTTTTTTTGTTGTTATTAAAATTAATATTGCAATTAAAATTGATAAAATGGATATCAATATTATTTCTGAAATCATAATGCACCTTTATTCAGATAAGCTAAAATATGTTGCCTTCAAAGCAATTATTGCATCATCCACTATGTCAGGATTAAACTGCGTTCCAGCATTTATTTTTATTTCATTGAGTGCTGTTTCAAGACTTAGTGAATGTCTGTATGGTCTGTTTGTTGTCATGGCATCAAAGGAATCCGCAATTGTAAGAATTGAAGTTTCCAACGGAATTTTATCATGGTCCAAACCGTCAGGATAGCCTCTTCCGTCATTCCTTTCGTGGTGATGTCTTATTATTTCTGTAATGTTTGAAAGATAGCTTAAATCTGAAATTATTGTTGCTCCTATTTCAGGATGAGATTTAATAGTGTCAAATTCTTCTTTTTCAAGCTTTCCATCCTTATTGAGAATTTTCTTGTCTATTCCTATTTTACCTATGTCATGTAATAGGGCTGCACTCTTTATTAAATCAATTTTACCTTGCGGAAGACCAAGTTGTTTGGCAATAGCTTCTGCATAGGCACCAACTCTCATGGAATGACCGCTGGTATATGGGTCGCTTGCTTCTATGGCTCGTACAAGGACATTCATGGTGTCAAAATAATTCTTGCGCATGTCTATGTAAAGTTTGAATGTGTATCTTGCAAATAAAAGTGGAATGAAGAACAAAAGCATTCCGCCTGTTCCGTAGCTATAAAAGGCAAAAGCAAGTATTATGCCTAAAAGGCTTACAAGCAATATGTTAATCAGCATTCCATAAAAACTACTTTTCCATATGTTTGAAAATTTTTCTTTTAATAATATAGCCATTAACACTGACATGCAAAAAGTGTTTAACAAAATATAAACAATTAATGCTGCAATGCCTGCTACCGGATTGTAAAATACAAATCTTACCTTAAGGAGATCGTCTACAACAACATATGCTAATCCAGCTATGCCTGTATTAATAAAATATTGGCTTATATTAAAGATTGTTTTATAAGGTGGATTATTAAATATATGAACTCTCCCTTTGCCGTCAACGTAGGGGCATCTGAACGCTACACCAGCTGCCATTACAACGGCAGCAATCAGAGGGTTTGTCAAGATTATTGCAGTAAATGCCAATGCTGTGCTGACTGATATGGCACCTATTTTAGGCAACGGTATTAGAAATGTTTCTGCTACGGCTGATAATACGCAGAAAACCGTTAGCAAAGTATAATCTTCGATTGTATACATTTCAAAAAAATTAATCAATAACATTATAGCAATGGCTGCTAACAATGTTATGTATACATATAATTTTATATTAATTTTTTGTTTTTCTAGATTATTATTCATTGTACTTACACCATCTACCATTTTTTAACCTCTATATTTCTATATAATGAAGGGCTGACAAATGATCAATTAATTTTTATAGCCAGCTGATGCTTGCGCCTGCAGCCAATACCAAAGATACTAAAGAAGCTATTATAGGCATTAATTTTTTCATGGGAATCCTCCGACAGTCAGTCTCTGCTCAGTTCGCTATTAGAACAGGAAGGATCCGCTACGCTAGTTTTGAAATATTTTAGTCAGCCCGATCATTCTTTTATATACAAACAGATTTTTCTGTTTATAGCATTTAATGTTGCCTTTATTGTAGAATCAATTTTGTTTGTTGTAACTATGGAGGAACCGATGAGAACATTTTCCTTCCCGTGGTCTATTTGAGTTATTGCTGCTACCATTACGTCTTTGCCTGCAACTTTGGCAGTCTGTATGTCTTCTACAATGAAGCAGTCAAGGTCAATGGCTTTTTTTATAGAATCCAGTGTAGATAAAGCAGCAACCATGAGTGTGTTTTTTTCTGTTTTAATTCCTTCAGCTTGTCCTGTATATTCTTTTTCATCCCAGGAAAGCTTTGTGTTTATTTTTATTCTGTCAGAAGAAGTTTCATTTGTGTAACCGTCATACAACAGCCTGAAATCAGTGTTGATTGAAATGTTTTTATTGATTTGTGCAACACTTATAATTTTATAATCCACATCTAAATTAAAATGAGACAACAAAGCAGTTCTGATATCACGTGATATTTGCTTTGAATGTCTACTGCTGTCAGACAGCACATGTATTTCGCTTATATTGTTGTTTGCATCAGAAATAATTTTACACGACAAGACAGATTTTATATTGGCTAAAAAATACTCCACTTCATCAAAATTCATATTATTCCTCCAAATGTTATACTACACGCTTTCAGTATAATACACATTTCGCATATTTTCAACAATTTAATTAAGAAATTTTCATATTTTTATCAATATTATACAAAAAAAACACATCTTTTCGACAAAATGAAAAAATGTGTTTACTTTGTGTTTACTTAATGACTGTTAAATTTCATTGAAATATTTCATAAGTCCTGTATATATTGCCCAGGCTGTTTTTTCCTGGTATTCATCAGATACAAGATTTTGTTCTTCAGCTGGATTGGATAAAAATCCACATTCAATTAATAAAACAGTGTTTTTTGTATCATCCATTATTTTTATATCTTGTTTAATTTGTGGAACTCGCTGGTTTTCTGGATCAAGGATTGTTTTCAGACTGTCCTGTAAAATAAAGGCTGCTGTTTTTCCGTACTCATTGTTTTTTTGGTAAAAAACATGAGAACCGTAATATTGTTTTTGTGGAAATGCATTTAAATGTATGGAAACAACTATATCAGCATTTGAATTGTTTATGGTGCTCACTCTGTTTTTCAAATCTTCGTTTTTCTTATCTCTGATTGTATCTGATGCTGATGAATAAAGACCCGTATCATCATATCTTGTCATTTCAACTTCAAAACCGCTTCCTTCAAGAAATGTCATGAGTTTTTTAGATATTTCAAGATTAATGGGGGCTTCTCCTATATGAAGGCTTCCGCTTGCACCCTGATCGATGCCCCCGTGACCTGGATCTATGAGAATTTTTATTTTATCCAGTTTTTCACTTGTTCCGTTGATTGTTTCGCTGGTAATTCCTATATTTGAAAATAATATCAGCAAGGCTGTGATTATCAAAGCAATTGAAAATACTATATTTACTTTTTTAAATAATTCTTCCATATATCCTCCAAAACATTTTCTTATTTAAGATTATGAAGACTGAAAATTTATTATTACTATAATCTCATTTGACAATATGTATTTTTTAATATATAATGAGCTCAACTAAATATTAAAGTTTGGTAACTATAGTTTTAAAAGGGAAAACAGTAAAATCTGTTACAGCCCCCGCTACTGTGAAAGGTGATAAGGCTCAAAACCACTGTGATAAACGGGAAGGTGAGCTTTAGATGAACCGATAGTCAGGAGACCTGCCAAATTTTGATTTGAAGATTTTCGGGAGGATTATCTTAAATGTTAGAGTATATTTACTGCACATACATGTCTTCCAAGAAATTGGAAGATTTTTTATTTTGGAATAATTTAAACAAAGTATATAGTCTCAGGGTGATATTATGAGGGATTATATTATAAAAGACGGTAAAAAATTAAGGTGCGGATATACAACCGGAACATGTGCAGCAGCTGCTTCATCTGCTGCGGCAATTATGCTTCTCACAGGGAAGACAGTTGACAATGTGCAAGTGAGATTGCCCTTAGGAGAAACAATTTTCATGGACATAAAAAATCCATGTTTTGATGTTCAAGGGGTAAGCTGCAGCGTCACGAAAGACAGCGGCGATGATCCGGATATAACTGACGGCATTGAAATTTATGCTAAAGTGAGCCTTGATGACACAGGAAAAATAAATATTTATGGGGGGCAGGGAGTAGGAAGGGTTACTCAAAAGGGACTTGACTGCCAAGTTGGCGAGGCAGCCATAAATTCTGTTCCTAGAAAAATGATAACTGAAAATCTTAAGAGAATTTCAAACGAGTACAAGTACAGGGGAGGAATGAGCGTAACAGTATACGTTCCGGAAGGTGAAGAAAAAGCCTTGAAAACATTCAATCCTCAGCTTGGAATAATTGGAGGCATATCCATACTTGGAACAACAGGAATAGTTGAACCCATGAGTGAGAAAGCTCTTGTTGACAGTTTGAAAATAGAGATGAAAGTAATAAGAGAAAAGGGCTATCTAAGACTTCTTGCTTTTCCTGGAAATTACGCTGAGAAATTTATAGACAGCACTTTGGGAATACGAGGAGAAAACAGTCTTAAGTTCAGCAATTACTTAGGAGAGGTGCTGGATTTTTCTGTGGAGCTTGGTTTCAAGGAAGTTCTCATTGTAGGGCACATAGGCAAGATGGTTAAGGTAGCCGGAGGAATGCTCAATACACATTCTCATAACGGTGATTTCAGGATGGAAGTTATTGCATGTTACGCAGCCTTGTACGGTGCAGGAAGCTCTGCAATAAATGAAATTTTATCAAGCGCCACAACAGAACATGCTTTATCAATACTTGAAAGAGAAAATATAGAAAAGCTTGTATTGCAGAAAATAAGCGAAAAAGCTGAATATTACATAAATAAGCGTGTAAACAACACCGTTAAAACAAAACTCATAATTTATTCAAACGACAAAGGCATATTAAATTAAGGAGAAATCATGGTACATTTTGTTGGAGCAGGCCCTGGAGCCGCAGATTTAATTACATTAAAGGGGCACAATTTATTGCAGAGAGCAGATGTAGTAATATATGCAGGCTCACTGGTAAATCCTGAACTTTTAAAATACACAAGGGATAATTGCCAGATTTATAACAGTGCAAACATGACTCTTGAAGAAGTAATAGATGTTATAAAGACCGCTGAAAAAGAAAATAAAGACACTGTGAGGCTTCACACCGGAGATCCAAGCATTTATGGGGCAATACGAGAACAAATTGATATTTTAAAAGAGCTTCATATTGAATTTGAAGTTGTTCCGGGAGTAAGTTCGTTTTTTGGAGCAGCAGCTTCTTTAAATGCTGAATACACTCTTCCGGATGTAAGTCAGACCGTTATTATTACCCGTATGGAGGGTAGGACTCCAGTGCCGGATAGAGAAAAAATAAGGTCACTGGCTTCCCATAAATCAACCATGGTTTTGTTCCTGAGCTCAGGACTTTCTGAAAAGCTTTCGGACGAACTGATTATGGGCGGATATGAACCCAGTACGCCAGTTGCAGTTGTTTACAAAGCAACATGGCCTGATGAAAAAATATTTCATGCTACCGTTGCAACTCTTCCTGAAATTATGAAAACAAACAACATAACGAAGACAGCCCTTATTCTTGTTGGAAACTTCTTGGGAAATGACTACAAAAGAAGTGAATTGTACAATCCTTCTTTTACACATGAATTCAGAAAGGCAGAAAATTAGAGATGAATATCTGTATTTTCGGAGGAACCACAGAAGGAAGAAAACTTGCAGAATTTTTGTCTGAAAACAACATAAAGACAGACTTATTCATTGCAACAGAGTACGGGCAGCAGTTTTTGAAAAATATAAATAACATTTCTGTATATCAAAAGCGCATTGATGAAAAAGAAATGGTAAATCTTTTTCTTGAAAAAAAATATGACTGGGTGGTGGATGCAACTCATCCATTTGCACGGCTTGTATCTCACAATATTGTGAAGGCAACACTTGTAAGCGGCACAAGATATATGAGAGTAATAAGAAATTCAATTGAAAACAAAGACTGCATTTATTTTCAGTCTTTCTCGGAATGCATTGATTATCTTAAAAATAAAGAAGGAAACATTTTGCTTGCTACCGGCAGCAAGGATCTTGACAAGTTCACGGCAGTTGAAAATTATAGTGAAAGAATTTATGTGAGGATTCTTCCTATGGAAAGTTCACTTAAAAGATGCATTGAGCTTGGATATGAGAACAAAAATATAATATGCATGCAGGGACCATTCAGCACGGAACTTAATGCTGCAATGATAAAAAGCACAAATGCAAAGTTCCTTGTAACAAAGGAAAGCTCAGATTCCGGAGGATTTGACGAAAAGGTTCAGTCATGTGTGAACACGGGAGCAAAATGCCTTGTAATAAGGAAGCAATATGAAGACGGATTAACACTGGATGAAATAATGAACTTTTTTAAAAAAACGATCATGGAACAGGCAGGCTAACATGAAAAAATTAAATATTGTTGGATTAGGTATTGGCAGCAACAATTACATTCATTCCGCAGCAAAGGGAGCAATTGAAGAAGCAGACTGCCTCATAGGCGCCAGGAGAATGCTTGAAAGCTTTGAGTTTTTACATAAAGAAATGTTTGAAAGCATATGCACTCAGGATATTATAGATTATATAAAACATTCAAAGTGCAGAGTTTTCAGTTTGCTTGTGTCTGGAGATTCAGGATTTTACAGTTTGTCAAAAAAAATAAACTGAAAATCTTCTGAAAGGCCATGAAGTAACAGTTGAAAATATTCCTTCAATCAGTTCCATGCAGTATTTGTGTTCTAAATTAAATATTTCATGGGACGATGTTAAGCATCAAAGCGCTCACGGAAGAGACATTAACATTGCAGCTGCTGTAATGTTCAGCAAAAAAACATTCTTTTTAACTGGTGGAGAATTTGGTCCCGGTGAAATATGCAAAGTTCTTTGCACTAAAGGATTGGGTCATGTAAATGTCACTGTAGGTGAAAATTTATCATACCCAAACGAAAAAATCATTACAGATACAGCATTCAATTTATCCCTGATGAATTTTGACAGCCTTAGTGCAATGTTGGTAGAAAACCGTGAAGCTCTTGATATAAACATTGGAATGCGAAGCATAGGGGATGATGAGTTTATAACAGGAAATATTCCCATGACCAAAAGCGAAGTAAGAACTATATCCATAGGAAAGCTTAACATAAAAAACAGTTCAACAGTCTATGATATTGGCGCAGGAACAGGCTCCGTTTCAATTGAAACTGCTCTTAAGCTCAGCTTTGGTCAGCTTTATGCCATTGAAAAAAATGAAGAAGCCATAAGTTTAATTAAAAAAAACAAAGAAAAATTCAAAGCATACAACATAGATATAGTAAAGGGACTGGCTCCTGACTGTCTTGAAAATCTTCCAAGCCCTGACTGTGTGTTCATAGGGGGAAGCGGAGGAAATCTTGAAAAAATAATCTGTGAAGTTTTGAAAAAAAATAAAACTGCAAATGTTGTTATAAATGCCATAGCCCTTGAAAGCGTCAATGAAGCCATAAGGTGCATGGAAAAGTTCAAATTTGAACATGTTGAAATAACAAACGCATGGATTTCAAAATCAAAAAAAATAGGATCATACAACATGATGATGGGACAAAACCCCATTTATATTATAAGCGGTAAGGGAAGTGGTTTAAATTAAAACAATCAAGGCACCGAGAATAATGATAGCTGCAGCAGGCAGCGGCAGCGGAAAAACAACAGTCACAACGGCTCTTCTTAAGGCATTTTTGCTTGAAGGCAAAAATGTTGCAGCCTACAAGTGCGGCCCTGACTACATAGACCCCATGTTTCACAGCGAGGTTATAAAAATTCCTTCAAGAAACATTGACACATTTATACTTGGAGAAAACAACGTCAAATATGTAGTTGGAAAGAACAGCCTTAGCATGGATATATCGGTTGTAGAAGGAGTAATGGGATATTACGACGGTACAGGAATAGGAACTAATGGCAGCTCATATGAAATTGCAAGACTGCTCGGTTGTCCTGTTGTGTTGGTTTTAAACTGTGAAGGAATGGCAGTATCTGTTTGTGCAGTAATTGAAGGATTTAAAAACTTCAGGGAAGAAAGCAACATCAAGGGCGTCATACTCAACAACATTTCCGAAGGGATGTACCGGTATTACAAAAATATTATTGAAACAAACATACAAGTGAAGGTTTATGGCTATATGAACCGTCTTGAAGACTGCAAACTTGAAAGCAGGCACCTTGGACTTGTCACTGCACAGGAAATAGGAAATTTACAGTCCATAGTAAACACTCTCGGAGAAAATGCTTCAAGAACAATTGACATTAAAGGATTAAATGAACTTGCACTAACTGCTCCTGTTATTGAATATGAAGACCCTGCAATAGAAAAAAAGGACGAAGTAAATATTGGCATTGCATATGACAAATCATTTTGCTTTTATTACAGGGACAGTCTTGAAGTTCTGGAAAAAATGGGAGCAAATTTAATATATTTCAGTCCAATGTCTGATAAAAAACTTCCGGACAATTTAAGCGGTCTGATTTTTGGAGGTGGTTATCCTGAACTTTACATGGATGATCTTTCAAATAACAAGTCAATGCTTGAAGACATAAAAGAAAAAATTAGTTCAGGTATTCCAACATTTGCAGAGTGCGGAGGCTACATGTATCTTCTTGACAGTTTTAAAGAAGACGGCAATGAATATGAACTTGCAGGAGTTTGTGAAGGTCAAAGCTACATGACAAACAGGCTGAACAATTTCGGCTACGTTACGTTAACTGCAGAAAAGGACAATCTTATGTGCAAAAAAGGCGAGAAAATAAACGGACATGAATTTCATTACAGCACAAGCACTAATCTTGGGGATGCATTTACAGCAACAAAGCCTGAATCGGAAAAAACATGGAAGTGCATAGTTGCTGACGACACAAAATTCATGGGATATCCTCATCTGCACTTTCTTGGAAATATTGATTTTGCAAGAAATTTCATGGATACGGCAATAAGTTACCAAAAGGGGCACATAAAATGATACCGTTGATTTTAGGTTATACACTTGACTTGTTAGTAGGAGATCCACAGGGTTTTCCTCATCCCATAAGGCTCATAGGGAAGATGATAGAAAATGTTGAAGTGGTTTTAAGAAAAAAATGCAAAAGTGCTAAGGATGAAAGGCGTGCAGGAATTATTCTATGGTTTGTTGTGGTTTTGACTTCGTATTTTGTGCCTCTTGTTATATTGTGGCTATCATCAAAAATCAGCCTTTTGCTTGCAGGGGCAATTGAAGCAATAATGTGTGCATTTATTCTGGCAACAAAGAGTCTTAAGGATGAAAGCATGATTGTTCATAAATATCTTGAACAAAATGACTTAAGCTCTGCTAAGAAATATTTGTCATACATAGTGGGCAGGGATGTGGAAAATCTAAACAGCAATCAAATTGCCAAGGCGGCAGTAGAAACTGTTGCTGAAAACACATCTGACGGTGTAATAGCTCCAATGTTATTTATTCTTATTGGAGGAGCACCATTGGGATTTTTGTACAAATCAATAAACACCCTTGATTCAATGGTTGGATACAAGAATGAAAAGTACATAAACATGGGAAGGTTCTCTGCTCTTATTGATGATGCAGCAAATTTTTTGCCATCAAGAATTGCATCTTATCTTATGATTGCAGCTTCCTACATATTGAATATGGATTATGTGTCAGCCAACAGAATATACAATAGAGACAGATACAATCACAAGAGCCCCAATTCGGCACATACAGAATCCGTATGTGCAGGAGCATTGAACATTATGCTTGGTGGTCCTAATTATTATGGAGGAATTCTTGTAACAAAGCCTACCATTGGTGATGACAAGAGACCAGTTGTGAACGACGACATAAAAAAAGCAAACAAGCTCATGTATGCAACGTCTTTATTGTGCCTGGGTATTGGGATAACAGTAAAGTTTTTAATCTTGAGTTTTTAATATGGAGGAAGTATGGAATCTCACGGAGCAGACATATATACGGCTTCAAGAATATCAGGAATAGATGAAGACAGCATAATTGATTTTTCATCAAACATAAATCCCCTGGGAGTACCTGAATCAGTTGAAATTGCTGCAATGAATTCAATCAAAAATGCAAACAGGTATCCGGATATAAATTCCAGGGAACTTACGGAGGCAATAGCAGTAAGCGAGCATGTGCCCACAGAGTGGATTTTTGTTTCAAATGGAGCTGCCGAGGCAATTTTTAGAATAGCATTTTATTTAAAACCTGGATATGGACTTGTAACTGCTCCTACATTCAGCGAATATGAAAATTCTCTAAAATTATCCGGAACTGATGTTGATGTCTATAACTTATGTGAAGAAAACAATTTTAAAATAAACCATGATGTATTAAAAAGTATAGACAATATGGATATTGTGTTTTTGTGCAATCCAAACAATCCAACAGGACAAGTCACAGACAGCAGCACTGTTGTTAAAATAGCAGATCACTGCAAAAAAAATAATGTAGTCATGGTTGTTGATGAATGTTTTCTTGATTTTGTTGAAAATAAGGAAAAGTACAGCATTGTTAATAAACTTCAGGAATATGACAACCTGATTGTTTTAAAGGCTTTTACAAAGATATATGCAATTCCGGGGATACGTCTTGGATATTGCATGTGTTCAAATAAACAGTTAATCCAGGGACTTAAATCCTCAGGTCCGCCGTGGAACGTTTCAACCATTGCTCAAGCTGCAGGAATAGCTGCTTTAAAAGAAAAAGAATATGTTAAGAAGTCCGTGGATTATGTGAAAATACAAAGGGAGTATCTCGTATATGAGCTTCAAGAATTAAACATTAAGACCTATGAAAGCCATGCAAATTATGTGTTTTTTAAAACAGATATTCCGGAGTTGAAACAAAAATTGCTTAAAAAGGGAATACTCATAAGAGACTGCTCAAACTACAAAAACTTAAGTGAAAATTACTACAGGATAGCAGTTAAAAGTGAACATGAAAACAAATTATTAATTCAAAAATTAAAAGAAATAACAGGTATGCAATGAAAACAATACTGGTGATAATTGACGGGCTCAGCGAAGAAAAAATTCATGAACTTGGAAACAAAACTCCGCTTGAATTTGCCTGTACTCCTTTTATAGATAAAATTATAGAACAAGGTCATCACAGCCAGAGAACATTTTATCCATCCCACATGCAGCCGGACAGCTTAAACTGCATACTTGCCATACTTGGAGTGGATGAACGTTACATTCCCAAAAACAGGGCCTATCTGGAAGCGCTGGCTTCAAACATACATGTGGAACATGATGAAGTGGTTTTAAGATGCAACCTCATAAGCATCAAGGACGAAAAAATGGAATCTTTCAATGGGAAAAATCTCACTGAGGAGCAAATGAAAAATGCATCTCTTAATGTGAAAACAACCGGAGAAATAAAGTTTCATCACATAAGCGTCTACCGTAATTTGATTGTTCTTAAAAAGAACCGGGAAATCATGTGGATGAAAAATATACCGCCTCATGAGAATGTGGGAAGTAGTATGGCAGAAATTTTAAGCAATTTTGAACATATTGAAATCTTAAAAGAATTTGCTTTACAAAACAAATTTTTTATAAACGGCCACAGCTATATGTTTTATCCATGGGGACCGTCAGAATATTCAGAGATACCCTCATTTCATGAACTCTACCACAAGTCATGTTCGTGCGTCTGCAGTGCTGAAATAGTAAAAGGCATTGCAAAAGCAATGAAAATAGATGTAGCAGTTTTAAAAAACTCAACAGCAGATATAAATACTGATTTAAAGGAAAAATCATCATCTGTTCTTAGGGAATTAAAAGATCATGATGTTGTTATTGCACACATTAACGGCACGGATGAAGCTTCTCACAGAAAGGATCTCTCAGGAAAAATCAGTTTCATAGAAAAAATAGACAGAGATTTTATGAGGGAAATATACAACAATGCGTGTGACACTAGAATAATAGTTGTGTCAGATCATCAAACGAGCTCCCTTTCAGGAAGACATGAAAAAGGGAGTGTAGATGTAATTTGTTTTGAAAAAACAAGAGGGAAGGAATGATAATATGGCTAAAGTAATAATGGTTCAGGGTACAACTTCTAATGCAGGCAAAAGCCTCATAACAGCTGCCCTATGCAGAATATTCAGACAGGATGGTTTCAAGACTGCACCTTTTAAGTCTCAGAACATGGCTCTTAACTCATACATAACCCGTGACGGATTTGAAATGGGAAGAGCTCAGGTAATGCAGGCAGAAGCTTGCGGCATAGAGCCTGATGTGAGAATGAATCCAATTCTACTTAAACCAACGGGAGACAAGGGCTCGCAGGTTGTGTTAAATGGCAGAGTTTTCAGGGATATGACAGCAGGGGAGTACTACACATACAAAGAAGACATGATTCCTCACATAACAAAAGCATTCAATTCATTGTCGGAGGAATATGACATCATAGTCATAGAAGGTGCAGGGAGCCCTGCTGAAATAAATCTCAAACAGCAGGACATTGTAAACATGGGCATGGCCAAAATTGCTGACTCTCCTGTAATTATAGTGGGAGATATTGACAGGGGCGGAGTATTTGCATCATTAGCAGGAACAATGCTTTTGTTTGATGATGAAGAAAAAGAAAGAGTCAAAGGATTTGTAATAAACAAGTTCAGAGGTGATGTGGACTTGTTGACTCCGGGACTTAAAATGCTTGAAGACATAACAAATGTGGAAGTACTTGGAGTTGTTCCGTACATAAAGGTTGACATCGACGATGAGGACAGCCTTTCAGAGCGCCTAACAAATACATTTGAACAAAAGTTAATTGACATAGCTGTAATAAAACTTCCACGCCTTTCAAATTTCACTGATTTCAATGTGTTTTCCATGAATGAAGCAGTGTCCTTAAGATATGTGTCAAGCACAAGAGAGCTGGGAAATCCGGACATGATAATTATACCCGGCACAAAAAATACCATTGATGATTTGAAATGGCTCAGGCAGTCAGGTCTTGAAGCAAGAATAATCCGTTTTGCCGGTGAAGGAAATCCTGTTTTTGGTGTGTGCGGCGGTTATCAGATGCTTGGTGAAACAATCAATGACCCTGATAATGTTGAAGGGGGAGGCAGCATCCGGGGACTTGGACTTTTAAAAATGGATACAACATTTTACAGTGAAAAAACAACTGTGCAGACTACAGGAATTATTAATGAAGCAGAAGGAATTTTCAACCCCCTGTCAGGCATCGAAGTTACCGGATATGAAATACACATGGGAGATACTATTGTCACGGAAGGAAAATCTCTTTTAACAGCAGGGGGCAAGCAGGACGGCTGCATTTTTAACAATGTTGCAGGAAGCTACATCCACGGCATATTTGACAACATGGACGTTGCAGAAACAATTGTTCAAATTCTTGCTGAAAGAAAAGGAATAGGACTGACAAACAAAGAAAAACCTAGTATGAAGGCATACAAGGAATTGCAGTATGACATTTTAGCTGATTGTGTGAGAAAATCCCTGGACATGGAAAAAATTTATAAAATAGTGGGAATTAAATGAAAATAGATGTTTACGCATTTTCCAGGAATGGTGTCTTGTTGTGCGATAAAATAAAGCATGGATTAACATTGGATAAAATAGATGTGTTTGTACCTGAAAAGTATTCCATGCTAAAGGAAGAGTTAAATTCTATCAACAATCTGCACGAGTCTGTAAGACGGTCGTTTGAAACAAGGGATGCTGTTTTGTTTGTATGTGCTGCAGGAATAGCTGTAAGAGCCATTGCTCCCTTTGTAAAAAGTAAAATCAAAGACCCTGCTGTAATATGCACAGATGAAAAAGGCAAAAATGTAATTTCCTTACTCAGCGGTCACATGGGGGGAGCTAACAGACTTTCTAAAGAAATCGCTGCAATTACAGGAGGACAAGCAATTATAACAACTGCTACTGATATAAACGGAAAAATTGCTGTGGATGAATGGGCTCATGACAAAAATATGAGTATTTTAAACATGAAAACTGCAAAATTATTTGCAGCCGAAATCCTTGAAAACAAGACAGCAGGGCTTACAAGTGATTTTCCTGTAATTGGAGTTGTTCCTGAAGAAATTGACCCATACAATAAACAAAATTACGAAACGGGAATTTGCATAAGCCTTGATGAAAGCAAAAAACCATACACAAACACATTGAACTTAGTACCAAGGATAGTTTCTGTGGGTGTAGGCTGCAGAAAAGGAACAGATTTTCATACAATACTTAAATCAATAAAAGAAGTTCTCAAGGAAAATAACATTTCATGCCTTGGGGTTAAATCAATTAATTCCATTGACATTAAAAAACATGAAGACGGAATAATTAAAGCTGCTGAATTTTTAAATGTTCCATTTTACACATATTCAAAAAGCCAGCTCAACACACTGGAAGGCAGCTATACTGAATCAAACTTTGTAAAAAAAATTACAGGAGTTGACAGCGTTTGTGAAAGGTCGGCTTCCATGGGAAGTACCTGCAATAAATTGATTATAAATAAAACAATAAAAAATTCTGTCACTGTGGCTGCCTGCATGGATGAATACAATGTAGATTTTAATTACTGATTGGAGCTATTATGAACAACATAAAATTTGTAGAACCTCAAAATATTGAAAAGCGAAGTTTTGAAATAATTCAGAATGAACTTGGTGATTTAAAGCTTGAAAGCGAAAAAGAACCAATAATAAAACGTGTCATACATACAACTGCTGATTTTGATTATGTGGACAATTTAATTTTTTCAGAAGATGTCGTTAAAAATGCAAAAGCTGCATTGAAAAGTGGAGCGACAATAATAACAGACACAAACATGGCCTATTCTGGAATAAATAAAAAGGCAGCAGCTAAGTATGGAGTGAACATAAAATGCTTCATGGCAGATGAAGATGTTGCAAAGGAAGCAAGCGAGCGCGGCGAAACAAGGGCAACAGTATCAATGGAGAGGGCTTCAAAAATACAAGGACCGCTCATATTTGCCATAGGCAATGCACCTACAGCACTCATAAAACTTTATGAGCTCATATCAGAAGGAAAAATAAATCCTGAACTGGTTATTGGTGTTCCTGTGGGCTTTGTGAATGTGGTTGAAGCAAAGGAACTCATAATGAATGCTAATATTCCCTACATAGTTGCAAAGGGAAGAAAAGGAGGCAGCAATGTTGCTGCAGCCATAATAAACGCCCTCTTGTACAATGTGGAGGAAAATTAATGGAAAAGGGAATGTTTTACGGCATTGGTGTGGGAGTTGGCAGCATGGATGCTGTCACAAAGAAAGCAGCCGACATCCTTAAAATTCTTGATGTTTTATATGTGCCTGCTGCAAAAAAAGATGAATCAGCAAGTATAGCCCATGAAATCATAAAAGGTTTAATAAACAGCGGCACTGTTGTAAAAAGCAGGCACTTTCCAATGAATTATAACTCAGAAAATTTACAAAAATCATGGGAGACAATTGCAGATGAAATTGAACAGGATGTAATTAACGGAAAAAATGTAGGGTTTGTAACCATCGGAGACCCCATGGTTTACAGCACATACATTTATCTGCTGAAAATTCTTAAACAAAAAATAAATATAAAAACAATACCAGGCATAACTTCATTTCTGGACATTGCATCCAAAAATAATTTTCCTCTGGTTGAAGGAGATGACCCTTTAATAGTGCTGCCTGCCACAATGGATACAGAAAAGCTTAAATGTTACATCAAAAATGAAAGTTCGATTGTTCTCATGAAAGTTTACAGAAATTTTGATGTAGTAATTGACTTGATTTTAAATGAAAGACTTGAACACTGTTCATTAGCTGTGAGCAATTCTTCAAAGGAAGGCGAAAGGGTTTATAAGAATATCAGAGATTTGAAAAAAGAAGATGTTTCATACTTTACAACAATACTTATTAACAAAAAATGGGAGATTTAAATGATATACGCTGTGGGAATAGGACCTGGAAGCACTAGAACAATGACATACGAAGCAATGTATGCAATTGAAAATTCAGATGTAGTAGTGGGATACAAAACATATATTGATTTAATAAAAGACATCATCAAGGACAAGGAAATAGTATCAAATGGAATGAAGCAGGAAATTGAACGGGTAAAAAAAGCCGTTGAAATAGCAAAAACAGGAAAGACGGTTGCAGTCATAAGTTCCGGTGATGCAGGTGTCTACGGCATGGCGGGACTTGTGCTTGAGCTTGCTGAACATGAAGATGTTAAAATAATAAGCGGTGTGACAGCTTCAACTGCTGCAGCAGCAGTTCTTGGAGCTCCACTTATGCATGATTACTGCCACATAAGTTTAAGCGACCTTTTAACTCCGCTTGATTTAATTTATAAAAGAGTTGAGCTGGCTGCACAGGGTGATTTTGTAATGTGTATCTACAATCCAAGAAGCAACGGCCGCCCTGATTACCTTAAGAATGCTTTTGAAATCATAAAAAAATACAAGCATATCTCAACCCCTGTAGGAATTGTAAAAAATGCCGAAAGAGAAAACCAAATGTCAATTGTTTGCACTCTGGACACAATTGATTATGACGATATTGACATGTTAAGTATTGTAATTGTTGGAAACAGTTCCACATATATAAAAAACAATAAAATTATCACAAGAAGAGGTTATAAATTATAAAACAATAGTTTAAATTACAGGTGTTAGGGAAAGCGGTGAAAATCCGCTGCAGCCCCCGCTACTGTAAATGGAACGAAATCATACATGCCACTGGATATCCGGGAAGGCTTGAGAGTAGGATGCCATGAGCCAGGAAACCTGCCTGTTTTTTATAGTCTTCGGAGTGAAGTTATACATAAACCATGGTATACTGTGGTTTTATTTCTCCACGAAAGAACAAAATATATGGAGGAAAAAATGAAAAAAACAAAATTATTATCATTAATCTTGTCTGCAGCATTAGTTTTAGCTATAGCAGGATGCAGCAAAAATGAAAAGGTGGCTTTGGCAGAATCAAATAATGTTTCAGCACAAGAAGTAAAAAATGAAGAAACAAAAAATGATTCAGAAGAAATTGTTTTAAAGTACGATGTTAAAGTGGGGCAGGATGATGTAACATTTACAGATGCAACTGGGGAAAGAGTAACAATTGAAAAAAAACCTCAAAGAGTTGTGTGCCTGTACAATTCATATCTTGACATATGGGACAGCTGCGGAGGAACAGTTATAGGAAGAGTTGAAGAGTCAGAAGAAAAGCCTGTGGAAAATGCAAAGTCTGCTGAATCCGTAGGAACTGCCAGCGACCCCAGCCTTGAAAAAATAATTTCACTTAAGCCGGACCTTGTTATTATGACTACAGCTTACAAGGTACAAAAAGAAATGGTTTCAACATTAAAACAAAACAATATTCCGGTAATTGCACTGGATAACGACTATAAAAATGATTATTATGAAACAGTGAAGCTTTTTACAGCCGTAACAGACAGAGAAGACCTCTATGAAACTCAGGCAGAAGAAGTTAAAAACAATGTTGATGAAATAATTGCAAAAGCCCCTGCAGATAAAAATTACAGCGTTCTTATATTGTTTGCTTCTGCAAAAAGCTTGTCGGTGAGGGATTCAAACTCAATGGTTGGTGAAATGCTCAAAGACTTGAACACAGTGAATATTTCTGATACGGAAATGGAAACATCCGATTCAAAAACATTCAGCATGGAAAAAATCCTGGAGGAAGATCCGGATTTCATATTTGTGTTGACCATGGGAACAGACATTGAAAAAATCAAAGAAAGATTAAAAAGTGATGCAGAGGACAATCCTGCATGGGCATCTCTTACAGCTGTTAAGGAAGGCAATTACCACATACTGCCAAAGAATTTATACATGTACAAGCCAAACAACAAGTATGCCGAAGCTTATGAAAATCTGGCAAAAATTTTATATCCGGAAGTATTTAGCAAATAGAAGCGCAACATGAGGAGAGCTATGGACAGCAAAAACATCAAGATTGAAAAAATTAAAAAGAAATCTATATTGTTTATTTTCATCTTTCTTTCTGCAGCAGGTTTTTTAATAAGCATAGGAAACGGAGCAGTTAAAATACAATCAGGTGAAATATTGAGTGCACTATTTTTTAGACAAAATACAGTAAACTCTCAAATAATATGGAATGTCAGGCTGCCAAGAACAATAGCAGCATCTCTGACAGGAACATGTCTAGCGCTCTCCGGTTCTATTTTGCAGGGTGTTATGAGAAATCCTCTGGCTTCTCCAAATATCATAGGAGTGTCATCAGGGGCAGGACTCATGACATTGATTGTACTCATACTTTTTCCGGAGTTTTATTTTCTTGCACCACTGGGTGCATTTGCAGGAGCTTTACTTGCTACCATGTTCATTTATTTTCTGGCATGGAAGGATGGAGCAAAACCTAACAGGATCATACTTGCAGGAGTTGCGGTTTCTTCTCTTCTTGGAGCGGGAAACAACGCAATAATGACTTTTTATCCTGATAAGGTGTCAGGCATAATAGGGTTCATGGTTGGAGGTCTTTCAGCCACTAACTGGCAGGATATTTTTACAATCCTACCTTATGCTTTTGCAGGAGTAATAATGGTTTTATTAATACAAAACAAGCTCAACATATTGATGCTTGGAGACGAGGTTGCAACAGGACTAGGGATTAATGTTGAAAGAACACGTTTCTTTTTTATAATAATATCTTCTCTTCTAGCAGGTGCAGCGGTCAGTGTTGTGGGACTGCTTGGGTTTGTGGGACTCATAGTTCCCCACATGACCAGGCTTTTCATAGGATCTGATTACAGATACCTTATGCCGGCAACAATTTTTACCGGTTCCTTTGTGGTTGTTATATGTGACACCCTGGCACGAACAATGTTTGCTCCTGTTGAAATACCCGTGGGAATCATCATGTCTGCACTTGGAGCACCATTTTTTTTGTATTTGCTGAGAAGAAAGGCAGAATATTAATATGAATTTAGAAGTTGATAAACTTAATGTAAGTTATGGTGAAAAGGAAGTTCTTAAAAATATAAGCTTTATGGTAAACAAAGGCGAAATTTTAACCATTATTGGGCCAAACGGCTCGGGAAAAACCACATTGATTAAGGCTGCAAGCAGATGTCTTAAACCAACATGCGGAAACATTTACATCGGCGGCATGGACATAGATGAAATGAACACAAGGACAATAGCACAAAAGCTTGCGGTTCTCCCTCAGGTTAAAAATGTATCCAGTGATGTTTCAGTAGAAGAGCTTGTTTCTTACGGAAGATATCCTCATCTAAAATTCGGAAAAAAACTCTGCAGGGAAGACAAGGAAATTGTGGACTGGGCACTGGAAAAAACCGGAATGAAGGATCTTAGAAAAAGATATGCTGTTTCACTTTCAGGAGGAGAGAGGCAAAGGGCGTGGATAGCCATGACATTGGCCCAGAAGTCAAAAATCTTAATTCTTGACGAACCTACAACATTTCTTGATATATCCTACCAACTTGAAGTTCTTGAGCTTGTGAAGGAATTAAACCAGTCTCTGGGGCTTACTGTAATTATGGTTCTTCATGATTTAAACCAGGCAGCCAGATATTCCGATAAAATTCTTGTTATGAACAATGGGAGGGTTTGTTGTATGGGTCGTCCTGAAGATGTGGTGAACACATGCCTTTTAAAGGACATTTTCAAAATAGATGCTGACATATATGATGACAAAGTTAACAACTGTCTTTTCCTCATACCTAGAAACACAATTTCTTAAAAATAAAAAAATTGATTAACAATGCTCCTTTATAAAGTATGAAATTATAAAAATTTATAATACTATAAAAAAGGAGGTTGAAATATGAACCAGAAATTAGCAAATTTATCAACAGAACAAGAAGAAAAATTAAAAAAGATTGAATCTGAACTGGGCTATGTCTTAATAGCCTATGAAAATAAATCTCAGTCCATGGAAACTAATTTTCATTAGAAAATAAAAATACGCCAAAGGGCGTATTTTTTTTAGAATAAATCGAAACTATCCTGCCACAATATAATGTTGCTCGTTTCAAAAGATTTTTTTAAATCTATAATTCTTTGATTTGAGGAACCCTTAAACTTTAAGTTGTTTTGAAAATGATTTATGTCAAAGGGACCATCTACTAAAACATCACAAAATTTCAGAAGGTTCATATACGTTTCATTACAAATTATTTCTTCGTATGTGTGTCCGGAATAAATCCATATATTTTTATTAGTGCAGGATTTGATTTTTTCGGCAAGCTTAGAAAGCGCTGCTGCCTGAAGCATTGGTTCTCCGCCTATAAATGTTATGTCTGTAAAATAAGGCGTTATTTTATCATAAACTTCATCTATGTTCATTTCCTGACCTGATTGTATGTCCCAGTAATTTTTGTTGTGGCAGTCAGGACACCTAATGTCGCAGCCGCTTACATAAAGGCTTGTTCTGAATCCTTCACCGTCCACTATTGTGTTTTCTGTAATGCCGGCAACATAAATTGAATTTTCTAGCAACTATGTTTCACCCTGTCTTTCAGTTCTGCCTTTTTAGCTGCATTCCAGCTGTCGGTACCTCCAACCAGGTATCCTGTTATACGCTGTATGGTGTCTATGCTTGTTCCTTTGCACTCAGGACACTGTGTAAGATTTTCCGAGGCATCTTCATAACCGCAGTCCATGCATCGGTTTCTTGTATGATTTACAGAGCCGTAGCCTATGTTGTACTTATCCATCAAATCCACTGTCTGCATTACTGATGCAGGATTGTGGGTTGCATCTCCGTCAAGTTCCACATAAAATATGTGGCCGCCTTTTTCATATTCGTGGTATGGAGCTTCAATTCTTGCCTTGTGCTCAATTGAACACTTGTACCATACAGGAACGTGTGAACTGTTTGTATAATATTCCTTGTCTGTTATTGATGGTATTGAACCAAACTGTTTTCTGTCCTTTTTTATGAATCTTCCGCTTAAACCTTCTGCAGGAGTTGCAAGAAGACTGTAATTAAGGTCGTAATAATTTGATTTTTCCTTGATTTTTGAGTTCATGAATTTTATAATTTCAATTCCCAGCTCCTGAGATTTTTCGTCTTCGCCGTGGTGATGTCCTGTTAATGAAATCAATGCTTCAGCAAGTCCTATGAAACCAATTCCCAACGTACCGTGCTTCAGAACACTTTCAACACTCTCATCGGATCTGAGATTATTGCTTCCAACCCACATTCCGGACATTAGCATTGGAAACTGCTTTTTAACAGCAGTACACTGGAATACATACCTGTCATAAAGCTGGTCTGCAGCAGCATCTATACATTTTTGAAGAGATTTGAAAAATTCTTTCTTCTTTTCATTTGTATCTTCAATTTCGCGGCATTCAAGAGCAAGCTTCACCAGGTTTATTGTTGTGAATGACAGATTACCTCTTCCAATGGAAGTTTTTTCTCCATGTCTGTTTTCAAAAACTCTTGTTCTGCAGCCCATTGTAGCAACTTCTTTTTCAAATCTTCTTGGGTCATTTATGTCCCAGTTTTCATGTATGTTGAATGAAGCATCAAGATTTAAAAAGTTCGGGAAAAATCTTTTTGCTGTAACCTTGCATGCGTATTTGTACAAATCGTAATTTCTGTCGGAGGGGAGATAGTTTACACCTGTTTTCTTCTTCCATATGTGAATTGGGAATATTGGTGTTTCTCCATTTCCAACGCCCTGGTACGTGGACTTCAATACTTCTCTTATAATGCATCTTCCTTCTGCACTTGTGTCTGTTCCGTAATTAATGGAACTGAACACAACCTGGTTGCCCCCACGTGAATGAATGGTGTTCATGTTGTGTATGAAAGCTTCCATGGACTGATGAATACGCTTCACACATGCATTTATTGCCTGTTGTTTGTATCTTTGATTCCCTGTGAGATTTGAAAGGGGAGTTTCTATATAATCTTCTATTTCAGCATCATAAAGTTCCTTTAAGTCCGTATCCAGAAGCTCTTCGATTTTTTTAACCTCTTCCTTGTATGTGAGTCTTACATATGGAGCAAGGTAAAAGTCAAATGCAGGAATAGATTGTCCGCCGTGCATTTCATTTTGTATCTGTTCCATGGAAATGCAGCCTATTATGGAAGCAGTTTCTATTCTCTTTGCCGGTCTGCTTGAGCCATGTCCAGCCCTGAAACCATTTTGGAGAATGTAATCAAGTGGGTGCTGCAGACATGTGAGAGATTTTGTTGGATAATAATCCTTGTCATGAACATGTATGTAGTTATTGTCCACAAAATATTTTGACTTTTCTGAAAGTAGACAGTCGTCAACAAATGGTTTTGAAGATTCGCTGGCAAACTTCATCATCATTCCGGCAGGAGTGTCTGCATTCATGTTTGCATTTTCTCTTGTTATGTCGTTTGGAACAGTGTTTACTATGTCCATGTAAATGTCATACTGTCTTCTGCCTCTTGCAATATTTCTTTTGTTTCTGTAAATTATATATTCTTTTGCAGCATCTTGTCTTTTGCTGGACATGAGTTTTTTTTCAACCAAATCCTGTATTTGTTCAACGGAAGTTGTTTCATTGGTGTTGTCTGCAATATCCTGTGCGATTTCCTTTGCAATATATATATCCTGTCCTGCCATAGTGTGATTCATTGCTTTTAGAATGGCATCGGTAATTTTGCTCTTGTCAAATTCTATAAGCCTGCCGTCTCTTTTTATTACATTCATATTATTCCTCCTATAAAATGTTGCTGAAATAAACGTTTATACATGATACTTCGGCATAATTTAATAATTGTTTATAACTAGCCATGAGATAGCTAACAATATGTATCATATGCCTATTACATAAAAAAACTATGGTAATAAATTACCACAGTCCGAATTTACTGTTTTTTTTATCACTTGTCCAATCTTCCGTTGGAGTGAATATTTTATGCAGGTCTTCTGGCTTGCACATGGCATTGCTTTCTCCTTCCCTTAACAGTGGCTATGAAAACAACTAAATGCGTACAGCGGCGGGACCGCGCAGGATTTTAACCTGCTTCCCTCTTAGCTGCCAATATGGCAGAACATAAAACTATATTCAATTATAATGAGTCTAACATCAAAGAAATTATTTGTCAATGAAGTTAATTTTTTATCATCAGTGCTTTTTCCATATTGACGGAGAGAACAGTGTGATAACAGGCAGAACTTCAAGTCTTCCAATTATCATACACGCTGTCATTGTAATTTTACTAAGATCAGAAAACTCCGAAAAATTTCCCATAGGTCCTACGACTTCCAGACCGGGACCTATGTTGCTTATTGTTGCTAGCACTGCAGAAAAAGTTGTAGTGAAATCAAAATTGTCCAGGGAAACAATGATTATTGCTGAAATCATGACCGCAACATACGAGAAAAAGAATATCATTATGCTTTTCAAATTGTCATTGTCCAGAGATTTGCCGTCAATTTTAACTGTCTGGACTGAATTTGGGTGGACAGTATGCCTTATTTCATAAGCAACAGATTTAATGAGCACAAGAATTCTGATAAATTTCACACCTCCTCCTGTTGAACCTGCACATGCGCCGAAGAACATGAGCATCAGGAGAATTGACTTTGAAAACATAGGCCAGAGATTGAAATCTGCAGTAGCGTATCCTGTGGTTGTAACAACTGTAGAAACCTGAAATGCAGAATGTCTCAATGCTTCTATGACTGAATAGTTGTAAAGAGGCAATATGTTAATGCAAATCAATATGGCTGCAGCAAGTACTGTTATTCCGTAAAGCCTGAACTCTTCATTCTTGAGGGCATTTTTCCACTCACCTTTTATTATAAGAAAGTAAAGAGCGAAGTTTGCTCCGAACAAGAACATGAATACTGCAATTATCCATTCTATCCAAGGATTGTTATAATGACCTACGCTTAGTGCCTTTGATGAAAATCCGCCTGTGCCTGCAGTACCAAAAGCATGAATCAAAGAGTCAAATACAGGCATACCTGCAATTATTAAAAACACTATTAGAATCAATGTCATGGCTCCATAAATGACGTAAAGAATCTTTGCTGTTTCAGAAATTTTTGGAACCAGTTTTCCAAATGACGGCCCCGGACTTTCAGCTCTGGCTAAAAAAACAGAACGTGCTCCCATTGAAGGAACAAGAGCCATAGTAAAAACAAGAACACCCATTCCACCTATCCAGTGAGTGAAGCTCCTCCAGAAAAGTAAGCCTCTGGGGAAACTTTCAATGTCAGTCACAATGCTTGATCCTGTTGTTGTAAATCCGGATGCAGTTTCAAACACCGCATCAACATAGCTTGGTATTGCTCCGCTTAAATAAAAGGGAAGCGATCCAAGTAAGGACATTGCAAGCCAACAAATTGCAACAGAAGCATAACCCTCACGTTTTCTCAGTTGAGAATCAGCTGTGTTTGTATTTTTTAATATTATACCGATAACTCCAATTAATACAATTGAAAATATGAATGCTTTTATTTCATATGTGTTATCTATTATTGAAATTATAAGTGAAGGAAACATAAGTACTGATTCCCAGAACAATACTGTACCTAATATTTTAAGTACAACTTTAATATTCATTTATTGCCTCCGACTAGTCTTCGAGTATCTCGCTAAGGTCTGAAATAAAGCCTGTCTTAGTTACGACAATAACTTTATCTCCTTCTTTGATATAATCATTTCCATATGGAATAATAATTTTTTTATTTCGCACAATGGCTGATATGAGAACATCTTTTTTAAGTTTTAAATCCTTCAGCTTTATATTTAAAAGATTTGCAGAACTATTTGCTGTAAATTCTGCAACCTCAGCTTCATCGTCAAGTATTTTGTAAAGTTTTTCAACTGCACTGCCCTGAGAGTTGTCCAAGGCACGCACATATCTTAAAATGTTGTTTGCCGTAGTGAATTTTGGGCTGACAATGCTGTCAAGACCAAGCTTTTTTACAATTGGGAAATAATTCTGGCGGTTAATTTTTAAAACAACCTTGTTTACGCCGCATTGATGAGCGTACAGTGAACTTATTAAATTTTCCTCGTCCCTGTCTGTTAAAGCAACAAAAGCATCGGCTGTCTGGATGTTTTCGTTGTCAAGAACTTCCTGATCTGTTCCATCTCCGCATATAATCAATGTGTTTGACAATATTTCGTTCAATAAAATGCAGCGGTTTTTATCAAGTTCTATAATTTTTACGTTCATGCCGATTTCATTTAAAATCCAAGTGAGATATATGGCAATTCTGCTTCCTCCTATTATTGTTACGTTTTTTGCCTTGTGAGAACTTCTTCCCATGTATTTGAAGAAGTTTGATATGTCAGATCTTTCGCCTATTACATAAACCAAATCGTCAGTATTGAAAATAAAAGTTCCTTTTGGTATTATTATTTCACCGTTTCTTTTTACAGCACAAAAAAGAACCTTTGCAGGCAATTTCTTTGTTAAATCCATCAGTCTTGTGTCTATGAGCCTATCTGATTCTAAAACGCGGAATTCCACCATTTCCAGCATATTGTTAGCGAAAGTTTCGACGTTTGTTGCCAGAGTAAACTGCAGCATTCGTGCTATTTCATCGGCTGCATCCATTTCAGGATTTATTACCATATCAAGTTCCAGTTCTTGTTTAAGCATTTTATATTCATTGGAGTAATCTGTGTTTCTGATACGGGCAACAGTGTGCTTAGCACCCAGCTTTTTGCCTATGACACAGCATACCATATTAAGTTCATCGCCGTCAGTAACTGCAATTAACAAATCAGCTTCTGCAACATTTGCTTCTTTTAAAATTTCGACACTTGCTCCATTTCCCTTTATACACATGACATCAAGAGTGTCATCAGCGTGTGAGAGAACGTCTGCATCACTGTCCACAAGCGTTATATCATGATCTTCAGTGGATAGTTGTTGTGCTAAAGTGTAGCCTACTTTACCGCTGCCGACGATAATTATTTTCATAACTTCCTCCTATACAATATGTAAATACTGTATTAAATATTATACCTTGTAAAAAGGTATTATAACATAAAATTGAGAATTTGCAAGTCATTTGCATTTTTATATGATAGGAAGTTATCTTTTCTATCATATAAA
>NZ_CANG01000030.1:0-106890 GCF_000309315.1 Sedimentibacter sp. B4 | reverse complement strand
TGAAATAAAATTTGGGAATCCAAAAGAAGAAGTACCTGGAACAAACATAATACTGCCAGAACATCCATCAATGATAAAAGCAGAAGATGCAGATTTAACGCACATGAGAAAATCACTGATAAAAAATGCAGTAGCAACATACAATGCAACACCTAATGATGCTGACATAGATTTCCTTGCAGAAGAAACAAACACAAATGTTGAATTTGTAAAAGAAGTATTAGCTTCATTGTAACAAAAAAATGGCCTAATTAAGGCCGTTTTTTTATTGTGAATAGAAAAAGTTTAAAATGATGTTTAAAAAAAATAGTGAGTGGTATAATCATTATATAACGATTTTTGGAGGGAATATGTACAAAGAAGAATTAGCAATTATTTCACAGGCAGCGTTGAATGAAGTTGAAGGATATGAATTTTACAAAATGGCAAGCGAAAGAGCATCATCGGACGGAACAAGGGAAGCTTTTAAAGAACTTGCAAACGAAGAATTGAAGCATGCTGAGTACTTAAGAAAATTGTGGACTCAGTTAAGTGGCGGCGGAGAAATAAAAATAGAAGATATTTTAGGCTCAGGTGTAGTTATTCCATCACCGGAAATTTATAGGTGGGATAAGGTAGATAAAAAAGACACTTCTGTTGCAATGTCTGTTTTTGGAATAGGAATGCAGATGGAGCAGAGTTCAATTGATTTTTATGAAAAAGCTAAAGTAAAAGTACAATCTCAAGCAAGTAAGGATTTGTTCGGCATATTATCAGGATGGGAAAAAGTACATCTTCTGCAGTTTAGTGAACAATATGGTATATTGAAGGAAGACTGGTGGGCTGAACAGGGTTTTGCACCGTTTTAAAAAATTTATCGGCAGTTGTGTGCAACTGCTTTTTTTTATTGCAAATATGGATTGTGAAAATTCTGAAAATATAGGATAATATGAAATGTATGAATAATGCTAAATCTTATAGGAGTGAAAAATGAAGGTATTTTCAATAATAGGAATATCAAAGTCTGGAAAGACAACAACAATAGAAAACATAATCAAGGAACTTATTAAAAGAAATTATTCAGTGGGAACGGTAAAAGAAATTCATTCTCACAATTTTAAAATGGATGTTGACGGGACAAATACACACAGGCATAAGAATGCTGGCTCCACACTTATTACAGCAAGAGGTGCTAATGAAACTGACGTATTGTTCCAAAGAAAATTGAATTTAAATGAAATTCTTGATTTTTACTCTCACGATTATGTAATATTGGAGGGAGTAAGAGGTACATGGGTGCCTACTATAGTTACAGCTCACGATGTTCAGGGGATTGAAGACAGAATCAGTGAAACAACATTTGCAATTTCAGGTGTGATTTCAGGAGATTTAAGCGAATACAATGAAATTCCTGCAATAAATTCTATTTCGGAAATAGAAAAATTAGTAGACTTAATAGAAGAAAAGGTGTTTGACCGCCTACCTGACATGAAAGATGAATGTTGCATGAAGTGTGGACATACTTGCAAGGAATTAAGCTCATTGATATTAAAAGGAGAAAAAAGTAGGTATGATTGTGTTTTAAGTGAACAGAAGGTAATTCTGAAAATTAATGGAAAAGAGATAACCATGGTTCCTTTTGTGCAGAAAATTCTTAAGAATTCTGTTGAGGCGGTTGCCGGAGAAATAAACGGTTTTTCAGAAAACGGAAATATAGAAATTCTGATAAAAAGATAATATTTACCTAGCTGCGCTAGCAGCTTTTTTGTTTTCTGTTTGTATCATAAACATTCAGTAACGTGAATCAGAAACCTGGAATATATTATATAAACAATAAAATGGAGGTTGAAATGAGCACTAACGAATCTAGTTTTAATTCCAGGAACCTAAATCCTTTAGATATATATGTGTTGCCGGGATACACAGTGGAGGTATTTGCTCAGGGTTTGAATTCACCGGTAAGCATGGTTTTTGATGAAGACGGCAGCATAATAATTGGAGAATCAGGGGAAGTAGATGGTAACGCAAGAGTAATGCGTATTAGAAACGGCAGCTATGAGGTTGTAGCTGAAGGCTTCAATGTTCCTCTTTCAGGAGTTAATGTACTGAATGGGGATAAATATGTCTCTCACAAGGGAGTTATAACGTTATTAAGACAAGATGGAACAAGATATAATTTAATAACAGGTCTCCCAAGTCTTGGTGACTATACAAACAGCCAGGTAGTGTTTGGTTCTGATGGAAAAATGTATTTTGGTCAGGGCTCAGCCACAAATTCGGGAGTTGTGGGGCCTGACAACAGCTGGACTGCATTTCATCCATATTTTCATGATTTCCCGGCAGAAGACATTGAACTGGTTGGACAAAATTTTGTGTCATACAACTTTTTTTCTTATTCTCCAACGGATTACGCATTCACAGGTGCATTTCGTCCTTTTGGAACACCAAACAGACCTGATTCTGTTGTGCTGGGAAACTTAAGGCCCACAAGCTGTATATACAGGGCAGAACTTGACGGTTCGAATCTTGAGGTTTATGCATGGGGTGTGACACAGCCGTACAGAGTAAAATTTGACCGGTTTAACAGATTGTATGCTACCAATCTCACATACGACGTGAGGGGAAGCAGACCCATAAAAGATTGTCCTGATGGATTTTTACTCATAAATCAAGGGTCATGGTATGGATTTCCTGATTTTTGTGTAGGCCTTCCTGTCACATTGCCTCAGTTCAGACCTGACGTAGGTCCTCAGCCTGAATTTTTAATGTCAAGGCATCCTATGATTCCTCCCAAACCCTTTGCAACCATTGAACCCCATGCAGGAGTTAGAGGTTTTGACTTTGACTACACTCAGGAATTCGGACCATATGGAGATGCTTATGTTGCACTGTCAGGAAGCATATATCCAGTAACAACAGGAGGGTATCCTCTTCCTGGAGTAGGCAGAAGAATTGTCAGGATTGACATGAACGACGGCAATGTGAGTACATTTGCCATTAACAGAACAGGACTCGGAGCTTCATTTACGGGAGGCGGCGGATTTGAAAGACCCATGGATGTTGTCTTCGGACCGGACGGAGCCATGTATGTGCTTGATTATAATGTGGCTGTCCCCATGAATCCAAATCTTTACGTTCCAAATACAGGAGTAATATGGAAAATCAGCAGGACATAAATAATATAGCTTATTGCAGAAAAAAGCAGACTAAGTCTGCTTTTTTTCTGCAAATATAATTTCATTAACTTTTCCTATGATAATCAACATATATTCCGCCTTTATTCATTAAATCTGTCAATTGGGCTTGGGGGAATTATGTATGTTTGCTCAGGTGCTCCTGTTTCGCCGGCAACTACCGGAACCATGTCAACTTTATAATCGGTTTTTATGCCGGGGAAAATTCGGAAATTTAAAACGTTCACAGTATAATAATTTTCAGCTAAAACTCTCATGTTGTACGTGGTATAATAATATTGTGAGGTATCCATGGGATCACGTATTACAGGCAGTAAAATATCCGGAACTCTTCCGCTTGAATCTGTTGTTTGCTGAGAATATGACTGCACTTCACCTCCTTCCATTGTCCTATATACCATAACAGATGCGTTTTCAACCGGAAGCGCTCCAAGTGCTGTAAAGACTCTGACAGTCAATGTTCCAGTTTCCGCACTCTCAGGAGTTTCTGATGGAGGCTGTGATGGTGTTTCTAAAGTTTTTACCATCATATTTTTAGCAGTATACGGTTTTGGAGTGATATATCTATTATTATATTTATAATAATCCATGAAAAAAAGTCACCTCTTAATTTTATGTATTTAAGATATAATATGATAAGAAAAAGATATTGTTAAAGTTTATATTTTCATTATATTAAACTAGTTTAATTTTTAGTCATTGAAAAAATACTGAAAATATAAGATAATATATATAATAAATATCATGATAAGGAGTATTATATGAGCGATCAAATAATATTAAAAGTAAACGGACAAGAGATAGCAATGGTTCCATTTGTGCAGAAAATTTTGATAAATTCAATCGAAGCAGTTACAAAGGAACTTAACGGCTGCCCTGAAAATGGAGACATAGAAATAAGCATAAAAAGACAGAAATAAGAAGGAGTGAAAAATGTACATAAAAGCATCTAAGGATTTAATTGAATTTATAAAAAAATCTCCGAGTGTTTTTCATGCAGTTGATGCATTGAAGACAGAACTTAAGTCAGAAGGATTTGAAGAACTGACAGAAGGAAAAAAATGGAACATTCAAAAAGGAAGCAATTATTTTGTTACCAGAAATCATTCATCGATAATAGCTATTAAAGTCGGAGAAAATTTAGATGACTACAGCTTCAACATAGTTGCTTCACACTGTGATTCTCCAAGTTTTAAGATTAAGGACAATTATAAAATTGAAGCAAGTAAAAAATATGTCCAGCTAAATACTGAAAAATACGGCGGAATGATTTATTCCACTTGGCTTGACAGGCCTCTTTCTGTTGCAGGAAGAATTATTGCAAAAAACGGAGAAAACTTTGAAACAGTACTGGTAAATATAGACAAGAACCTTGTTTTGATACCTAATGTTGCCATACATATGAACAAGGAAATCAACTCAGGCATGAAGTACAACGAGCAGGTTGACCTGCTGCCGCTGTACGGAATATGTGCAGAAGGAAAAGACAGCTTCATGGATTTAGTTAGCAGCTGTGCAGGGGTACAAAAGGAAAATATCATCAGCACAGACTTATTCCTTTACAACAGGACAGAGCCCACTGTATGGGGAGAAAAAGACGAGTTCATGTCATCACAAAAGCTTGACAATCTTCAGTGTGCATATGCAACACTGAAGGGATTTTTAAGAGGCAGCAACACAAAGTCAGTCAACGTTTATTGCTGCTTTGACAATGAAGAAGTTGGCAGTGGAACTAAACAAGGAGCAGCATCAACATTTTTGGAGGATGTTCTTAAAAGAATAAATGACAATCTGGGTAAATCCAGTGAAGAATATCTTTGTGCCCTTGCTTCTTCATTTTTGATTTCAGCTGACAATGCACATGCAGTTCATCCAAATCATCCTGAATTAAGTGATCCCACTAACCGAGTGTACATGAACGAAGGAATTGTAATAAAACACAATGCAAACCAAAAGTATACCACAGACGCAGTAAGCTCAGCTTTGTTTAAGGAATTCTGCAAAAGAGCAGATGTACCATATCAAAATTACACTAATCGCTCTGATGTTGCAGGAGGAAGTACACTTGGAAACATTGCATCATCAAAAGTTAGCATAAACATGGTTGATATAGGTCTTGCACAGCTTTCCATGCATTCATCCTACGAAACTGCCGGTATAAAAGACACATTGTATTTAATTAAAGCTTCAGAAGAATTTTTCAATTCACACATTATAGAAAAGTCATCTGGTGTTTTGTCCGTGACAAAGTAACAAGATGAATAGGAATAGGTGAACATATGAAAGAATATAAAAGACAATATCCGATTTTTTCTTTATGTGGTCTTAATTGCGGCTTGTGCCCAAGATACCACACAGACGGACATTCAAAATGTCCCGGATGCGGAGGCGAAGAGTTCCATTTAAAGCATCCCACATGTTCTGTCATCACATGCAGCAAAAGTCATGACAATGTAGAATATTGTTTCCAGTGCACTTCTTTTCCATGCGAAAAATACAGGGAAGAAAGCAACAAAGATTCTTTCATCACTTATAAAAATGTTCTTTTGGATTTCAAGAAAGCAGAAAGTGCGGGCATTGAAAAATATATAGAAATTTTAAATGAAAAAATAAAAGTATTTCAATATCTCATGGAAAATTTCAATGACGGAAGAAGAAAAAACTTTTTCTGCACAGCAGTTAACTTGCTTGAAATTGAAGATTTAAGAGAAGTCTTACTTTCAATAAAAAATCTTGATGTTCAAGATGAACAGAAAACAAAAAAAGCTGTTTTTCTCTTTGAAAAGAAGGCAAAAGATAAAAATATACAGCTTAAGTTAAGAAAATAAAGTATAAGACCCTTCAAGGGTCTTTTATTCTATTTTGCAGCCTGTTTGCTCAATTCGCTGCCTTATTATGCTTTCTTCTGTAAGATCTCCATATCCAACCTCTATGGATCCTCTTCCAATATCAATATTTATCATTTTAACACCTGGAATTTCGCTGAGGGCATTTTTTATTTGTGTCTTCATTTCAGTGTTTTGCAGTCTGTCAACGTTGTAATGAACTTTATTCATAATATTAATTCCTTTCAATAGTATTTAAATTAGTATTTGTTTAAAACATAAAAAATATTAAAAGTTTAACAGCATATTAAAAAGGGTATAAAAGGTAAAAACATAAGGTAATGAAATGGATAACTTTAAGGTCATTGAATGTGCTAAAAACATTTAGCAAAAAAGAAAAAATAAATTAAATTACAGAATGATTAAAGATATAGATGTACAGCAATCAGTTTGTTTCAGGAGGTGTTTATGCTTATAACATCAATGTTAAGGGTTGTTCTGACCCGCTCATTAAAGCCCTTTGTTTTTACGGGGAGAAACGAGAATAAACTTAAATTTGAATCTCTTGAAGATCTGGGATTGTACGTTCATATTCCATTTTGCAGGAGTGTCTGTAGGTTCTGTCCCTATTTCAAGGAAGTATATGACAAACATAAGGCTGAATCGTACAAAAAAGCACTTCTTAAGGAAATAGACATTGTGTGCAGAAATCTTAAGGAGAAAAAGAATGCTGCAAGCCTGTACTTTGGAGGAGGTACTCCTGCACTCATGATAGATGATATGAAAGAAATTATTGACAAGCTTAAAAATTATTTCATCATTGAAGGCGGCATAGGCGTTGAACTTCATCCGGAAGATATTAAAGAATCAACACTTGATAAATTAAAGAATATTGGTATTAATATGGTGAGTATAGGACTTCAGTCTTTTGATGAAAAGTGTCTGCAAAGGCTGGGAAGAAAAAATGATCTTTTTGAAGAAAAGCTGAATCTCATCAAAAGTTATGAATTTGATGTTGTTGATGTTGACTTGATCTTTGCTATTCCAGGTCAGACGGACAAAATTTTGCTGAAAGATATTACGGTTGCATTTGATAACGGAGCCACTCAAGTTTCAACATATCCTTTTATAGATTTTACTTTTACAGACAATGACTATAAGGCAATGCCGGAAAAAACAAAAAAAAGGATGCTTAAAAAGCTTACAGAATACTGCAGCAAAATTAACATAGAAAGAACTTCTGTTTGGACATTTGCAAAGAAAGGAACAAAACGCTATTCTTCAGTTACGAGAGATAATTTTATTGGTTTTGGTGTGTCAGCAGCAACTCTTTTAAAAAATACATTTAAAATAAACACATTTTCAATTTCTGAGTACATAAAAAGAATAAACAACAGCATTCTTCCATCTTCATTGACTCTGTATTTCACAAAAAGGCAAAGAGCAGTATATTATTTGTTCTGGAGCGCTTACTCCTTAAAAATTGATATTCAGAAATTTGAAAGAATCATTGGAGAATCCATTGATAAGATGTTCGGCTTTGAACTTTTACTGGCTGAAAAATTAAATCTCTTGGTTAAAAACAAAGATTTCTATGAACTAACACCGAAATCTTCATACTGGTATCATATTATAGAGCAGTCTTACACGAGAAAATACATCGATAAAGTATGGAATGTTTTAAGAAAAGAAGCATTTCCAGGTAAAATAGTCTTAAGATAAATATACTATTATGAAGAGTAAATTGCATAATTCGATTGGTAAAATATTGGAGGTAATTATGCTTTCGAAAATTAAGACCTGTGTTTTGTATGGACTTGAAGGATATGAAATTGATGTTGAAACAGATTTATCAGGAGGACTCCCGAATTTTAGCATTGTGGGACTTCCTGATATTTCAATTAAGGAATCGAAGGAAAGAGTTCGCTCAGCAGTGAAGAACAGCGGATACAGCTTTCCTGTAAGCAGGATTACCGTTAATCTAGCTCCTGCAAATTTGAAAAAGGAAGGAAGCCAGATCGACCTTCCTATTGCTGTGGGAATTCTTGCAGCCAGCAAAGTTATAAAGGAAAAAATCGGTAATAAGACAATAATTATAGGAGAATTGTCCCTGGACGGCAAAATTACCGCTGTTGAAGGGGCACTGCCCATGGTAATATCCATGAGGAATAATAATTTTGAAAGAATAATAATTCCTGAAGACAACAAGGAAGAATGCGGCGCCCTAGAAGGAATAGAAGTAGTGCCAGTCAATAATTTAATCAGATTGGTTGAATATCTTAACAAAGAAATTGAAATAGCTCCATTTAAAAAAGATTATGAAAAATTACATCAGTATGAAGTTTTCAATGAAGATTTTTCAGAAATTAAGGGACAGCCTGCCATGAAAAGAGCTGTAGAAATCGCTGCTGCAGGAATGCACAACGTGCTGCTCCTTGGATCACCGGGCTCAGGCAAGACTATGATAGCAAGAAGAATTCCAACCATACTTCCTGATTTAACATTTGAAGAGTCCCTGGAAGTTACAAAAATATACAGCATATCCGGTTTGTTGTCAGGCAAAGGTCTCATAAGGAAAAGACCTTTCCGTTCACCTCATCACACCTCCTCACGAGTTGCAATGGCTGGAGGAGGTTCAAAGCCAAGCCCTGGAGAAGTATCTCTGGCTCACTACGGCGTCTTGTTTCTCGATGAAATCCCAGAGTTTCCTAAAAATGTGCTGGAAGTTTTAAGACAGCCCATGGAAGACGGGAAAATTTCCATATCAAGGGCCAACGGCTCCTTTACATTTCCTGCTAAATTTATGCTTGTAGCCGCCATGAATCCGTGCTGCTGCGGGTACCTGGGCGACTCAACTCATGAATGCACCTGCACCCAGGGTCAGATAGATAAATACCTTGGGAAAATTTCTGGCCCCTTGTTAAACCGCATTGACATACAGGTTGAAGTTTCTCCGGTAAAATATGAAGATTTGAAAAATACAAATGAAGAGGAATCTTCTGCTGAAATCAAAAAAAGAATAATAAATGCACGCAATATTCAAAAGGAAAGATATAAGGAACTTGGTATCATAACAAATTCTGAGCTTTCAGGAAGATATATTTCAAAATACTGCAAAACAAACAGTGAATCAGAAAACCTTCTAAAAAGTGCCTTTGAAACACTTGGTTTAAGCGCCAGGGCATACAACAAAATATTGAAGGTAGCAAGAACAATTGCTGATTTGGAAGGCTGTGAGAATATAAAAACCATCCATGTGGCAGAAGCAATTCAGTATAGAAACCTTGACAGGAAGTACTGGAGGTAATAATGGACAGCTTGAACATAAATCAAAAAACCATTGGCTGGCTAAATTCTGCCAGAGGAATATCAAACGGAAAAATAGAAAAATTACTTAACTATTTTGAAGGAAACACAACATATCTGTGGGATAATTTTGAGTGTGAGAAAAAGAATCTGCAGCTAAAGGAAGAAATCATAAGAGAACTTTCAAGAACGAAAGACAGCTTTGAAGAAAACATGCTTAAAAAATTAAATAAACATAATGCATTTGCCGTGGCCATTTTTGATGATGATTACCCTTTGCTGCTTAAGGAAATAGCATTGCCGCCTTACATTTTGTATTGCAGGGGAAGCATAAAAAACATAGACAATCTATCAATTTCAGTTGTAGGTTCCAGAAAGGCAACAAGTTATGGAAAATGGGCTGCAGAAAAATTCACCAGGGAACTTTCTGAACTTGGAGTTAATATAGTAAGCGGTCTTGCTGCAGGAATTGATTCTGTAGCACACAAAACAGCACTGAAGTGCAGTACAAAAACAATAGGTGTAATTGGCTGTGGAATAGATGTTGTGTATCCTAAAATCAATGAGCAACTGTACAATGAAATAGCTGCACAAGACGGTGCTGTTATTACGGAATATTCTTTCGGTATGCAGCCCATGCCTAACAACTTTCATGACAGAAACCGCATAATAAGCGGATTATCTCATGGAATACTGGTGATTGAAGCACAGGAAAGAAGCGGAACACTAATTACAGCAGGACATGCGGCAGACCAGGGGAGAGAAATATTTGCAGTTCCCGGCAACATTGACAGCATCTACAGCAAGGGAACAAATGCTCTTATAAGGGACGGAGCCAAGATTACAACTTCAATAGAAGATATCGTGGAAGAAATTCCACAGCTTAAGGAAAAATTATCAAAAAGGAACAGCATAGACTTAACATCTTTAAGCAGTGACGAAATAAAAGTCATCAAAATCCTTTTGTCAGGAAACAAGACTGTTTATGAAATTGAAGGAGAAACAGGATTGGAAACCCCTCTTTTGTTAAGCATTCTTACATTTCTTGAAATGAAGGGAAAGATAATTCGGATTTCAGGAAACAAATTTGCACTCAATCAATAAAAGGATATTAGAGATCCAACGTTATTCTGCACGAAATAAGTATCTCATTAAAAGAAATATTCAAAATTTGAGTATTTCTTTTTTTATGAGAAATATTTTAAAAAAATGTACAATATTGTAAATAAATAATTGGATTATATGTAAAAATATATAGATTTCTACAAAAATAGCATGTCTAAATTGCTATACTGATTATATTTATAATAATATTATATAACGAAAGGGAGTGATGTAGTGTATTCAAAAATGAAAAGATTGCTTATTTTATTGTTTTGTATTTTATTTATGATTCCGAATATTTCATCGGCTCAAACCTTTTACAATCCTAATGTTCAAAATCATATAGAAGAAAGACAAGTCGGTAAATGGGCAGTTGGTTTATTTAATTATTTTATGAGTATGCAAAAAAAAGTTCTTACAATTGATAAGCCAGGCGTATATGAATTAGGAAATTATAAGGGTACAATAGTCATCTATAATGGAAATGTTACTTTAAAAAATACATATTTAACGGGTAACTTAATTATTTTAAAAAGTGCAAGCAATGAAGAGGTTAATCTTGAAAATGTAAATATCAGAGGAAATGTACGCATTTATGGCAAGAATGTTAAATTAGTGCTTAATGGAAAATTTAATCATATAACAGTTTCATCAAGCGGCCTAAATTTAAATCTGAGCAAAGGAAATATAGAAAATTTATCTGTAAGCAATGGTTTAGAAAATACAACAATTAATTTATTTGCCGGAACACAAATCAACAATTTATTATTAGATTCAGTTACTTATGTTAAAGGTAAGGGGGTTATAAGAATAGCAACAGTTACCATAAATGGAGTAAGGATGGAGCAGATTCCACAAGAATTAATACATGAAAATGGAATCAATGTTCAGGTTGGTTACTCAAGGAAGTCTGGTTCAGACAATTCAAACAGCAGCAACAGTCAAATTGACAATGAAATTGTTTCTGAAATAATGAAAGACTTAAAACTTGAACTTAAAGGTGCAGTAGGAAGAAAGGCAAACCCTGAAATATCTTTGCCTAGTACTGATGACAAAGGGTATCAATCAAATATAGCATGGGTATCTGATAATCTTGAATTCATACAAATTGAAGATAACAAGGCATTAATATATCGCAGGGGAATTAATGGAAGTCACTCAGAAGACCATGACGAGGAAGGATGTGAAAATGATGTGAATTCTTCTGCAACAGTATCGTTGATTAGTAAGGATTATACAAATTTTGAAAGTTTAAATCATGAGGAAAGCAGCGCTGGATGCAGCGGTTCTGGTGGTAAAGTAAATTTAGTTGGATTGACAGCAACTATTAACAAAGGAACTTTTTTTGATACTAAAACTTTTTATATTTTAATACCTTGGGGATGGGGTAAAGCCATAAATATTGTAGAAAACAATTCAGGGTCAGGAGAACATGAACATGGTGATTCTGCACCTATACCTAAGGTAATTCCTGATCAGGAACTGTTTATTGGTCAATATCCTTTATACATATCATCTGAAGACTTAGCTCAAAATGGAGAAATTATTTCTAATGTTCAGTATGAAGCAGTTAGTACAACAACTGCCAGTGCAATTACAGGTAGTGCAATTGCTGCTGTAAATGTAATAGATAATTCTCTTTTAAGAATTGAACCGTATTATCCAGGCTTTTTAATAATTACAACAGATGTTGGGAATTCATCAGGTAATGCAAATGTGACATTTAAAGTGTTAATTGAGAATCAGATTCAGGTTGATGATTTAAGTGCAGTAAATGATTCATGCAAAAGTTTAAGGTTGAATATAATTAGTAAAAGGCATGATTCAAGTCAGAAAAATTTTTTAATTTTGCCGGATACTGATTATTTAGGGCATGGAACGTCAATAACTTGGAAATGCAATAACAATGATTTTATAGTGATTAATGAAGATTTGAATCTTGCAATGATTTATAGACGTGGTTCTTCAAAAGAAGAAGGGGGTTGTGGAGAACATTCAGAATTGGAATATTTAAGTTCTATTGTTGGTGGAGAAGAAAAATCTGATGAAGAAAGTTGTGATGGAAGCTGTGAAGGCGAAGCTGACAGTGATGAAGGGGGAAGCTGCGGTGGTGATGAAAACAGTCATGAAGACAGCAGTAAAGGAGGCAAATCTACAGATGTAGAACTGACTGCTACAATTAAAAGAGGCGAAGCAGAAACAACTAAAAATATTTTCATTAAAATACCTTGGGGCTGGGGAAAGACAATATCTGTGAAATATTAGAAAGAATAATGAACTGCATTTTTGCAGTTCACTATTCTTTCTATTCCGTTATTAAAGATTTATTAACTTCTAGGCATTTGGAAACAACTTTAAATAATTCTGCTTTTGTCAGTGTATTGTTTGGTTTAAATGTATTGTCAGGATATCCGGAAATAATTCCCAAATTACATGCTGCAGCTACATAGCCTTTTGCATTTGAATCTATTTCTTCTCTGTCAATAAAGTTTAATGCTGGATTATCAATAGGTTCAATACCAAAGGATTCCATTAGCAATACTGCTGCTTGCTGACGGGTGATAGGAACATTTATTTCTTCGTATACTGTGGGTTCATATTCATTACCGTTATTAATGTATTCAACTAATTCAACCACGTCACTTAAATAAACGGTATTATTCAAGTCAGTTAACTTTTCGAATAGAGGCCTTGGCATATTTCCATTTTCAATTAAGTTATCTAGATAACTCTTCGACCAATGACCTTTAAATTTTGTAGTTTCATCAATCTTTACATTATCAGTATTTAAATTGTTAATGGCTGAACTGCCTATATCTGAACTTACTACATTAGAATTTCCTCCTCCAGTGCCTGATGATGGAGGAACATCATCGTCATTATCATAAACAGGAGGTTCTTGAGGATCATTTACAGGAGGGTTTTGGGTGTCAACAGGATCATCAACCGGGGGAATAACCGTGTCTCCAACTTGATTGCTTTCTCCAACGTATATGTTTGTAACTTTAATATCTATGAAACTGTCTCTCATTAAAGTAATCTGTTTTAACAGCTCTCCATCATCTGAATCAGGATTAACCATACTTAAATTGTCTTTATATTTTAACGGAGTTACTTCCAGCAATAAATAACCGCCAAGTTTCAAAGTTTCTCTGGGTGGTATCCATTGGACAACCCCATTGTGATCAGTTATGCCTATCATTTTGACTTCATCTACGAAACTATTTACATCTACTCCATCCAATCCATTAGGCGGATATGGATCTGCAGGAGGTGTTCCATTGTAAAATTCTCTCCAAGAAACTTCCTCTAAAGTTGTACCAAAGAATTCTTCTCTTGCAAGCAGGAACACAATACCTTCAGAAGTTGTTTTTCCTCCATACATTGTCAGACTTACATCAACATTTTCAATAGGTATAGTAGGGGTTGAACTTCCTCCCATAAAGTTTGTCATTAGTGTTTTTTCATCGTCCTTAGGATAATTTGGATCTTGGCTCATGTAAACAAAGTATCTGTCGCTGTAATTTTCTGTAGCATTAAATTTTGTTGCGTCATATAAAGAAAACATAATTGTATCTTCATATACTGTGACTATACCTTCTCCCAGAGGATCAGTACTGCCTTTTTCAGTAACCTTAACGTAGTATGTAATTCCATCATTTGTTATTGAGCCTTCACTTATAAGTTTTTTAACAAGTTCTTCAACATTAATAAAGACTTTGTAAGGATCATCGAAATGTTCTGTGTAGCTATCTTCTAAGCAAGGGAAAATATATGAAATTTCAGGAGCAGCTCCTACTGATACTTGAGCGTATCCTTCATATCCACCATCTAATGTAGTGACAGTTATAACAGCATATCCAGTTGATTTTGCCGTTACAATTCCTAATTCATCTACAGATGCTACGCTTTCATCTGATGAAGTCCATATGACATCTTTAACAGCTGCATTTTCTGGGCTGACGTTTGCTAGAAATTCATAAGTGTTATTTTCGCCTAAATTTAAATTTACTGAATCAGTATTTAATGTTATACTGGTTACACGTACTGCGGAATCCAATGATTTTACAGTAACATTACAAGTGGTATATATACTTTCCACATCTGCAGATTTTACCGTAATGACTGCAGTACCTATGCCTAAAGCTTCCACAACTCCATTATTGACTGATGCAACTTCCGGTGAACTTGACAACCATGTCAAAGATTTATTATTGGCATTTGTAGGATACACTGCAGCATTCAATATGGCTTTGTCACCAGTTAAAAGTTCCAGTGTTGTCTTGCTAAGTTCAATGTTTTCAACATGTATAGTTCCCACTTTATAAACGAGAGTCGCACTTACAATTTCATCGGTACCTTTTATTGCTACACTTACTTCAGGAATTATAAAGCCCTGGACAGATTGGCCAACTAAAACCCATTCATCACCCGGTTCGGTGTAAAATGTAACTTTACCATCTACTGACAATTTAGATTCGGAAGAATCAGAGTTCATTAAATTAACTACTACTTCAGTAGGATGCTCAACATTTTCAGGCCATATTACAGAAACATTTAATGTTTTTAAAGCTTCAGTAGTATCCGGCTTACCTCCGCCAGATCCTCCAGAGCCTCCTGAAGCTCCGTTTCCGGAACCTGATCCGCCAGAACTGCCTGAACCTCCTGACCCTCCTGAACCATTGACACCACCTTTTCCAGAACCTCCTTGACCATTTCCCCCTTGGCCAGAGCTTCCGCCAAAACCATCATGCGTTTCTTCCACAGCAGATATTTCGGCTGCAATTAATACTGAATCTTTTACATTGTTTTCAATAAGGCTTATAGCTAGTATAGGTTGTACAAAAAGCAAAAGAGTAGTAAAAATTGACAGCATAAAAAGAATTTTTTTATGCTTATTCATAAAACACCTCCCTTCAAATTTAGTTTATTATATGTTTTAAATATCGCATTATTCTATAAGATGTATATATTTATCCAAATATTAATAATATAGTAAAAGATTGCGGAAATAATAAATAATTTTTATTGATTAAGGGATGAAATTTAAATATTTACTAAATAACAGAATTTATTGCGCTCAAAGATTTATAAATTTACGTATAATATAGCGGGGGGTGTATAAAATTCTCTTACTCGAAAGAATCAAAATAATAAAAGAAGGCAATTTGCAAGAAAGAGACCTATTTATACAGGAGTATATTCCTTTCATTTTAAAAACCATATCAAATATTTTAAACAAATATATTGAAACTGAAAATAGTGAAGAGTTTATAATAGGCATGGAAGCTTTTAATGAATCCATAGATAAATATGACGATTCCAGAGGTAGTTTTATTTGCTTTTCTTCTGTTGTCATTAAAAATAAAATTATTGATTATATTCGAAAAGAAAAATCAAATAACAAAATTATGTATATAGATGAATATGATGACAGCCAGTGTGGCAGTAACTATCAAAATGAAATCAATAAGTTTAACGAGAATTTATCCATGCAGATGGAACTTATGGATTTAAAAAATAAATTATGGGAATTTAAAATTACTCTTGATGATTTGGTAAAAGATTCACCAAAACATGAGGATACAAGGAATAATGCAATCCGTGTTGCAAGGTTTATTCAAGAAAATACCAATATAAAGGAAAAACTATATTTAGACAGAAAGCTTCCATACACCCATATAATATCAGAATATAACAGCAGCAGGAAATTTCTTGACAGGAACAAAAAATTTATAGTTGCAACTGTTCTTATATTAGACAGTAATTTAGAAACACTTAAAAGCTATATATATGATGCAGAAAGGAGGGCTTCATTTGATATATAAAGGTAGCATAGTAGACATTAAAACAAATTACGCTATAGTAATGACGGATAAGGCTGAATTTTATAAAGTTAAAAAAAAGATGGGGTGCTTCTTGGCAACAAGATTATATTTCTTGAAGATGATTTATATAAAGAAATGAATATAAAAGTTACAAAAATAATTGGTTATGCTGCTGCTATAATGCTGTTATTGGTATCTTCATTATTTTTAATTCAATTTATGACATTTAACAAGATTTCTTATATACCCGTAGCAAAATTGAGCGTTGATATTAACCCAAGTGTTGAATTGGAAATAAATAAGGATTATAAGGTTATTAATATTGTATCGAAGAATAGTGAAGGGGATTTTATTGCTGATAAACATATGATTGGAACAGAAATACAAGAAGCTTTATATACAATGCTGATTAAGGCCAAATCAAAAAATTATATTACAAAAGAAAAGAATGCTGTTTTAATAGGAATATGCAAAATAAATGATGTCTTTCCAGATGACTTAGGTAATTTTGAAAGTGATTTGAACAATAGATTAAATAGTAACAATGAACTTGATTATGTTAATATAATTTTACTCCAAGGCGATAATCAAAAGTTGGAATTATCAAAACAATATGATTTAACTATTGGGAAATATCTTCTATATTTAAAAGTGAATTCAGAAGGTTCAGATTTAAAGTTAGAAGAAGTGAAAAAAATGACCACCCAGGAATTGGTCATATATTCTACTCAAAACAGAAACAGATTTCATGGGAACGAGTCAGAAGACCATGAAGTTGATGAAATTGTTATACCGGATAATAATTTAATAAATCAAAACGAAAATCAAAATCAAAATCAAAATCAATATAAAAATGAAAATCAAAATCAATATCAATATCAATATCAAAATTCTGATGCTCTATCTGAAAATAGTACTGAAGTTGAATGTGAAAATAACCAGCAAACTGTAAATGAACAGGAAAATGACAATAAAACAGTTGATCCCAGACAATTAAATGCGCCAGAAGTCAACAAAAGTCCTTTGAACAATAATATGATGCAGAAATTTAAAAATATTTTTGAAAACAATATAAGTATTCCTGCTCAAGAACAAAATGAAAATAAAGACAGAGAAACTCCTCAAAAAGAATCGAAAGGTGAAAGGGGTAAATTTAAATAATAAGTTAATATATTAACCTAAAAATCATTTTAATTTCGTATCCTATAATAAAAATAAAGGAGGTGTTTTTATGAAAAGTAAATGGAGAGTAATGATTACAATTATCATGGTTGTATCTCTTGTAATAATTGGTTCCATGGGGGCGCTTGCATTTGCTCAGGACAGGGTCCAAACAAGAGACAGAGATTGCAAAGATGAGCCTAATCACAAATATTGTGACAAGGAATTAACCGATTGTGATCAAGAACAGGATAGGTTAAGACAATGTTTATTGGATTGTGATTGTAATCAGGATAGAATAAGAAAATGTTTAACATATTGGGAAAATGATTGGAATCAAATTAGACTCAGAAACAGATTAACTCAAATTTTATTGTTATCAATCTGATAAGATATAATATTCAACAGAAGTTATGTCACAAAAGTGTATAAACTAAGTTTATACACTTTTTCTGATAATTAACCTGAAGAATACTGAATTACGAAAAATTTTACTATCATAATATAAAAAATATGAAATTAATTTTTATTAAAGTAAAACAATGATGAGTTTTGCTTAATTGATAAGCTATTGACAAATAAAAAAATCTATTATATGTTATAATAGAATTATACGGTAATTATTGTTAAAATTAAACGTATACGGGTATTGGAGGAAAAATGAATAATTTGTTAATAGTTGAATCTCCGGCAAAAGCAAAGACAATTGCTAAGTTTCTAGGAAAAAACTATACTGTTAAAGCTTCGGTTGGTCATGTGAGAGATTTGCCCAAAAGCAAGCTTGGCATTGATGTTGATAATAATTTTGAACCTAACTATATTACCATAAGAGGTAAAGGGGATGTAATAAAGGAACTGAAAAAGGAAGCAAAAAAAGCAGACAACGTCTATCTTGCAACGGACCCTGACCGAGAAGGTGAAGCAATTTCATGGCATCTGGCTAAAATACTCAATCTTGATGAAAGCAAGGATATAAGAGTAGAGTTCAATGAAATTACTAAAGAAGCCATTAAAAAAGCAAGCAAAAATCCCAGGAAAATAAATATTGATCTTGTTGACGCCCAGCAAGCCAGGCGAATTCTTGACAGGTTGGTTGGTTATAACATAAGCCCTCTGTTGTGGAAAAAGATCGAAAAGGGATTGAGTGCCGGAAGAGTGCAGTCTGTTGCGTTGAAACTTGTAATAGACAGAGAAAGAGAAATAATGGATTTTGTTCCTGAAGAATATTGGACACTGGAACTTGAAGTTAAAAAAAACAAAAAGAAGTTTATTGCCAAGTATGCAGGAATTCTTAAAAATGATAAGTTAAGCAAAGTAAAAATAAAAAATGAAGATGAAGTAAAAGAAATCATAAATAGTATGGATAAAGAAAAAATATCCGTATATAAGACTGAAAAAACAAAGAGTTATTCAAAGCCAAGCGCTCCTTTTACAACAAGCACCCTGCAGCAGGAAGCAAACAGAAGGCTTAACTTCCCTGCAAAGAAAACAATGATGATTGCTCAGCAGCTATATGAGGGAATCAACATTAAGGGAGAAGGAAGCGTAGGTTTGGTTACATATATCAGGACTGACTCATTCAGACTTTCTGACGAAGCAGTGACAATGGCCAAGGATTACATAGTTTCAAACTACGGTGAAAAATACTACATGAACAGGGTGTTCACAAAGCCTAAAAAAAATGAAAACAAGGTTCAGGATGCCCATGAAGCCATAAGGCCAACATATGTAAACAAAAATCCTGATCTCATCAAGGACAGCCTTTCATCAGACCAATACAAGCTTTACAGCCTCATATGGAAAAGATTTATTGCATGTCAGATGGTTGAGGCAGAATATGATGTTACAAAGGTACTTTTAGACGGAAACGGAAATATTTTTGAAGCAAGCGGTAAAATATTAGTTTTCGACGGGTATAAAAAAGTCTACAAGTATTCAGATGATTCGGAAAGCAAGCTTCTTCCGGAAGTTGAGAAAAGTGAGATGTTAGAAATCAGCCAGATAGCTCCAGAGCAGCACTTCACACAGCCCCCTGCAAGATACACGGAAGCAAGCCTTATAAAGGATCTTGAAGAAAGAGGAATAGGAAGGCCAAGCACATATGCTCCTACAATTACAACCATTACAAGCAGGGAATATATAGTCAAGGACAAGGGCAGTCTTTTTCCTACTGATATGGGATTTCTTGTTACTGAAATGATGGAAAAGTATTTTTCCAAGGTAATAAATGAGAAGTTTACAGCTGAAATGGAAAATATGCTTGATGAAGTTGCTTCCGGTAAAGTTGAATGGCATGAAGTAATAAATGAATTTTACAAGGACTTTAAAGAAGAACTTGATGTTGCTGAAAAGGAAATGGAAGAAATTGAAATTAAGGATGAAGTAAGCGATGTACAGTGCGAGAACTGCGGTGCCTTCATGGTTATTAAAAAGGGAAGGTACGGTAAATTTCTGGCATGCCCCAACTATCCGGAGTGCAAGAATACAAAACCTCTGGGAGGCAAAGATGCTGTTGAGGAAACTGATGAAGTTTGCGAAGTTTGCGGAGCTAAGATGCTCAAAAGAAAAGGAAGATACGGTGAGTTTCTTGCCTGTTCAAATTATCCTAGCTGCAAGACCACAAAGCCTATAGTAAAAACAATAGATGTGAATTGTCCAAAGTGCGACGGTAAGATTGCAATTAAGTTTTCCAAGGCTGGAAGAAGATTTTTTGGATGTACAAATTATCCTGAGTGCAATTTCATGTCATGGCTTGAACCTACAAAAGAAAAATGTCCTGTATGTGGTGAGATGATGGTTATTAAAGATAACAAGCCAACATGCATCAATAAAAAATGCGGGAAAACAGAAGAATAAATTATAATTATTTGACTTTATGCAGCTTTCAATAAAATATGCAATTAATTTACAATTTGTTGTTGCAATTAAAAAATGGCTGTGTTATACTAAACATAATTACGCACAGATTTAGATTATGCAGGAGTTGTGCCGAAAGGTCTTCTGCATGGGATGATATTTCTGGAGGTAAAACAAAAGGAGGAAAAAATAATGGCAATAATTAGCATGAAAAAATTGCTGGAAGCAGGAGTTCACTTTGGTCATCAGACAAGAAGATGGAACCCTAAGATGGCAGAGTACATTTTTACAGAAAGAAACGGTATCTACATAATCGACTTGCAGAAAACAAGCGATAAAGTAGACGAAGCTTACAACTTTGTTAAAGAAGTTGTTGCAAGCGGAGAAGAAGTATTGTTCGTTGGAACAAAAAAACAAGCTCAGGAATCAACTAAATCAGAAGCTGCAAGATGCGGAATGCACTTTGTAAGCCAAAGATGGTTGGGTGGTATGCTTACAAACTACCAGACAATCAGAAGAAGAATTGACAGACTCAATGAGTTGAAGAAAATGGAAGAAGACGGAACATTTGCTCTTTTAACTAAGAAAGAAGTTATAAAGTTGAAAGGTGAAGCTGAAAGACTTGAAAAATTCTTAGGCGGAATCAAGAACATGGAAAAACTTCCTGGAGCATTGTTCATAGTTGACCCAAGAAAAGAAAGAATAGCTGTTCAGGAAGCTAAAATATTGGGAATACCAGTTGTAGCAATAGTTGATACTAACTGCGACCCTGATGAAGTAGACTATGTAATCCCTGGAAATGATGATGCTATCAGAGCCGTAAAACTTTTAACAGCTACAATTGCTGATGCTATCCTTGAAGGAAGACAAGGCGTTCAGTTGACTGAAGAAGAAGTTGAAGATGAAGTATCAGAAGAAGAACTTGAAAAAGTTGAAGAAACAGAAATAGAAGAATAAAAATAAAAAATAAAATAAAAATCAAAGTAAGGGGTTAGGAATTTTTTCCTTACGCCTTGCTTTTTTAAATTTTGGAGGTATTTAAATGGAAGTTACAGCTTCAATGGTAAAAGAACTAAGAGATAAAACTAATGCAGGTATGATGGACTGCAAAAAAGCCTTAAAAGAAACAGATGGAGACATGGAAAAAGCAATAGACTATTTGAGAGAAAAAGGACTTTCTCAAGCAGCTAAAAAAGCTGACAGAATTGCTGCAGAAGGTCTTACAACTGCTATAATTTCTGCAGACGGAAAAACTGGTGTTGTAGTAGAAGTAAACTCAGAAACTGACTTCGTTGCAAAAAATGAAGAATTCCATAACTTTGTACAGGAAGTTGCCAAGGCTGTAGTTGAAAATACACCTGCAGATGTTGAAGCATTAAAAGCAGTTGTTCTTGAAACAGGCAAGACTGTTCAGGAAACATTGACTGACAAAATTGCTAAAATAGGCGAAAATATGTCAATCAGAAGATTTGCAGCTGAAAAAGTAAACAACGGAGCAGTTGTAGGCTACATTCACGGCGGCGGAAAAATTTCTGTTATAGTTGCTCTTGAATCAGAAGGAGACAAAGAAGCTCTTGAAGTTCTTGGAAAAGACCTTGCAATGCAGGTTGCAGCTATGAATCCTAAATACATATCTACTGATGATGTTGATCAGGAATTCATTGCACATGAAAGAGAAGTTCTTATTGCTCAGGCATTAAATGAAGGAAAACCACAAAACATTGTTGAAAAGATGGTTGAAGGAAGACTTCAGAAAGAACTTAAAGAAGTATGTTTGTTGGAACAAGCATTTGTTAAAGATGCTGATTTGACAGTTAAAAAAGTTATTGCAAACACAGCTGCTAAATTAGGAAAAGACATAAAAATTGCCGGAGTTCAAAGATTTGAAGTTGGCGAAGGCATTGAAAAGAAATCAGAAAACTTTGCTGATGAAGTTGCAAAACAAATGGGTAAATAATCCTGATAGAATATGATACAAATGGAGAACTTTTTTAAGTTCTCCATTAATAAAAATACAGTCTTCAGGAGGATAAGATGGATTGCAAATATAAGAGAATAATATTAAAAATAAGTGGAGAAGCTTTATCCGGCAATGCTGGTCATGGCATAAGCCCTGAAATAGTATCTAGAATTTCTAATGTTGTGAAGAATGTCATAAACATGGGAGTTGAAGTTGCTATAGTAGTCGGAGGAGGAAACTTCTGGAGAGGTGCAAGTGCTAAAGACATGGACAGAACAACTTCTGATTACATGGGAATGCTGGGCACAATAATCAACGGACTTGCTTTGCAGGATGCTTTAGAAAAGATTGGCGTGGAAACCAGAGTTCAGACTGCTATAGAAATGCGACAAATAGCAGAGCCTTACATCAGGAGAAGAGCAGTACGTCACTTGGAAAAAGGCAGAGTTGTTATTTTTTCCGGTGGTTCAGGAAATCCATATTTTTCAACTGACACTACAGCAGCATTAAGAGCTGCAGAAATAAATGCAGATATAATACTCCTTGCTAAAAATGGCGTAGACGGAGTCTACAGCGATGATCCTAACAAAAATCCGGATTCGGTGAAGTATGACGAGCTCAATTACATAGATGTGTTGAATAAAGGTTTGAAAATAATGGACTCCACAGCAACGTCATTGTGTATGGATAATAAAATTCCTATTTTGGTCTTTGGAATTGAACAACCTGAAAGCATCGAAAAGATTGTAATGGGAGATAATATAGGAACAATAATCAAGGAGGCGTAGTAATGTATAGAGAAGTAGTAGCAAAATCAGAAGAGACAATGAGAAAATCAATGGGTTTTCTTAAAGAAGACCTTGCCACAATCAGAGCCGGTAAAGCAAATCCTAAACTGGTTGACAAAATTCAAGTAAGTTATTACGGAACAATGACCCCCCTTAACCAAGTAGCAAACATATCTGTGCCGGAACCAAGAGCAATTATGATACAGCCTTGGGATGCAAGCTTGGTAAAAGAAATTGAAAAAGCAATTTTAGCATCAGAATTAGGAATTACACCTTCTAATGACGGAAAGGTTATAAGACTTGTTATTCCTGTTTTAACAGAGGAAAGAAGAAAAGATCTTCTGAAGATTGTAAAAAAAGAAACAGAAAATGCTAAGGTTGCAGTGAGAAATATAAGAAGAGATGCTAACGAAGAACTGAAAAAACTTGAAAAATCAAGTGAAATTACTAAAGATGATCTGAAAAAAGCAGAAGAAGACATGCAAAAGCTCACTGATAAATACATCAAATTTGTTGAAGACATCTACAAGGAAAAGGAAAAAGAAATTTTAGAGGTTTAACAATGGATACTTTAATTGGTTACCCGCTGTTAGAAGCTCTTAAAATATTAGAAGAAAACAACAATAAGATTATAAATATAAAGAAAGTTATCGGCTGGAATAAAAAATTCAATGAACTTCACAAGCCGTATGTAATAAGGGAACATTACAAAGACAATTATGTAACTTTGTATGTTTCATACTATTAGTCTGAAGTACAGGCTTATGATTTCATAAGCCTGTTTAGTGTATTTTTTGAGAAATGGTGAGGATATTATGAATTTAGAGGAGCAAGTGCTGAGTGGTACAATTCCTGCACATATTGCAGTAATACTCGACGGCAACAGAAGATGGGCAAAACAACGAAATCTGCCTACAAAAATGGGACACAAAGAAGGTGCCTTAAGAGTTACTGATTTGGTAAGAAACTGCGCTGACATAGGCATAAAATATTTGTCTGTATACGCATTTTCAACTGAAAACTGGAGAAGAGAAAAAAAAGAAGTCGATTATTTGATGAATCTCCTGGTGGAATTTGTGGTGAAGGAGCTTGACTACTTAAATAAAAATGACGTTAAGATAACAATGATGGGCAACATGGACGATTTGCCTGAAAAAACAAGGCAGGAAGTCAAACGCTCTGTGGAACTTACTAAAAACAATCATACACTTCATTTGAACATAGCCCTCAGCTATGGTTCAAGATTCGAAATTATAAATGCTGTAAAAAACATAGTTAAAGATTATGAAAACAATGAAATTGACATAGATGAAATAAATGAAGAAAGCTTCAAGAAATATTTGTTTACCCATGACATGCCAGATCCGGATTTGTTAATAAGAACAAGCGGTGAAATGCGTGTAAGCAATTTTCTTTTATATCAGCTTGCATATACAGAGTTTTATTTTACAGATATAATGTGGCCTGATTTTGGAAAAGATGAATTATTGAAAGCAATACTTAACTATCAAGCAAGAAAAAGGAGATTCGGAAATTAAGGCGGTGTTGTTATGAGACAAAGAGTGTTGACCGGATTGGCAGGAGGAGCATTTATTGCTGCTGTTACATATTTTGGAGGTACCCTTTACGACTTTGTGTATTTTGGTATTATATGCATAGGAATATATGAGCTTTCAAAAGTATTTTTCAATAACGGATTTGATTACGGTGCTGTTGTAAACTATATGTTTGCAATTGCTTTATTCATAGAAAAAACAACAAAATACCAGCATTTTTTTGATTTCTTCTTATTCATGTACATATCATTGAACTTTCTGATTTTTGTGTTCAATAAAAAAACAGACATAAAGAAAATTTCAGAAATAGTATTTATAGGCTGCTATGTAGTGTTTTTTATGTACCACATGATGCTTATGAATGGTTCTGTCTATGTGTGGCTTGTGTACATAATAGCATTCGGATCAGACACATTTGCTTATTTTACAGGTAAATTTTTCGGAAGACACAAGTTGTATCCTGAAGTGAGTCCCAATAAAACAATTGAAGGTGCAATTGGCGGTGTAATAGGAAGCACGCTTTTATCGTTAATTTATTTTAATTATTTAAGCATAAATAAATATATTTACATTATAATATTTAGTGTCAGCGCATCTGTATTTTCAATTGCAGGCGATCTGGCTGCATCAAAAATAAAAAGAGAACACGGAATAAAGGATTTTGGCTACATGCTTCCCGGACACGGAGGAATACTGGACAGATTTGATAGCGTGCTTTTCGTGGCACCGGTTGTTTATTACTTTGTTCGTCACTTCTTATAACATGGAGGGAATATATTGTTAACATTAATAGCATCTATACTTGTTTTTTCAGCCATAGTACTGGTTCATGAGTTTGGACATTACAAGGCTGCAAAAAGTGTAGGCATAAAGGTATATGAATTTGCCATAGGTATGGGACCAACAGTTCTGAAAAGGGAAAAAAACGGAACAGTTTATTCCATAAGAGCCATTCCCATAGGTGGATTTGTGCAAATGGAAGGCGAAGAAGAAGATGTAAGAACTTCCACGAGTTTTTCCACAAAGTCAGTATGGCAGAGATTTAAAGTTGTGGCCGCAGGACCTGTAATGAACTTTGTATTGGCTCTTGCCTTATTTTTAATTGTTGCTTTTTCTTTTGGAGTTTATGGAAACACAATTGACTTTATTGATGAAAATTCAAATGAATATGCAGAAGGACTAAGAACCGGAGACAGTATTGTTTCTGTAAATGGTGACAAATCCTACATCTGGGAAGACATTTATTATGAAATTACAAATCCGGACAATACATATTACACAGTGGAGTACGAAAGAGACGGAGTTTTAAAACAAGCTAAGATTTCAAACAACTACAGAAAAATTGTTGGAGTTACTTCAAAGCTTGTAGATGGAAAAACAACAACAACAGTGTCTCCTTCTGATGTCACCTCTCCTGCATATGAAGCAGGTATAAATGATGGAGATGTAATAACAAAAATCAATGATGTTCCGGTTTCCACATGGGAAGAAATAACTTCAAACATTGAAAAAACTTCAGATAAGTCTGTAAAGATAACCGTTGATAGAAACGGTGAAACAATGGATTTTACAATTGTTCCTCAAACACAAATTTCAGTGAAATTCAATACAGCTCTTGATAAGTCTTTTTCAACAGCTATATCATCATCAGCATACAAGACTGTTTATTTCATTAAATTGATGTTTAAAACAATATCTCAGCTGGTTACAGGAAAGCTTGGAAGCGACTCCCTTGGAGGACCTGTAATGGTTATTTCCATGGTAGGGGAAGCTGCAGAAAGCGGAATTTTATCACTTTTAAACTTAGCAGCCTTCATCAGCATCAACCTTGGATTCATGAATCTTTTGCCTATACCGGCACTTGACGGAAGCAAACTTGTATTCCTTGTTGTTGAAGCTATAAGAGGCAAATCAATTCCCGTGGAAAAGGAAGGATACATTCATTTCATAGGATTTGTTGTGTTAATCGGATTCATGATTTTCATAACATACAAGGATATACTGAGACTATTTAGAATATAAAATCATTTATAATTAAGAATTAAGAGTTAAGAATTAAGAATTTATGGTGGGATTTGTGCTTGCACAAATCCTTTCATCAATTTTTCACTCTTTATTCTTCATTATTATTGTGCGGAGGATTTATGGATACAATAATTAGAAGACAAAGTAAAAAAGTCATGTGCAGAGATGTACAAATTGGCGGAGGAGCTAAAATTCCTGTGCAGTCCATGACAAACACATTCACGAAGGATGTAAAAGCGACGGTAAATCAGATTTTAGGACTTGAAGAAGCAGGCTGTGAAATAATAAGGGTTGCAGTTGCAGATACTGAAGATGCTGAAGCTATAAAGGAAATTAAAAAACAAATACACATACCTATTGTTGCTGACATTCACTTTGATTACAGATTGGCCTTAAAAAGCATAGAAAACGGCATTGACAAATTAAGAATTAATCCCGGAAATATTGGAAGCATTGACAGGGTGCAAAAAATCGTGGAAATGGCCAAACCAAGAAATATTCCCATAAGAATAGGCGTGAATGCAGGAAGCATACACAAGGAAATACTTAAAAAATACAACGGTGTTCCTACTTCTGAAGGTATGGTTGAATCTGCTCTTGAACATGTTAAGATCCTTGAAGATCTGGATTATGACAACATTGTAATTTCCATGAAGGGTACAGACATTAAAATGACCATTGAAGCATACAGAAGCATGGCAAAGAAAGTATATTACCCACTTCATCTTGGAATAACCCATGCAGGAACTCTTTTTGAAGGAAGCATACGCTCAGCCATTGGAGTTGGAAGTCTTCTTGCTGACGGTATTGGAGATACCTTAAGAATTTCATTAACTGACGACCCAAGAGAAGAAGTAAAGGTTGCAAGAGAAATTTTAAAGAGTCTTGGTCTTAGAAATTTTGGAATTAACTACATAACATGTCCCACATGTGGAAGAACTAAAATACAGCTCATTGAACTTTCAAAAAAAATTCAGGAAGGGCTTAAAAATGTTGACAAACCCATAACTGTTGCAATAATGGGCTGCGCCGTAAACGGCCCCGGAGAAGCAAGACAATCCGACATAGGAATAGCCGGGGGAGCGGGTGAAGCGCTTTTGTTTAAAAAAGGCGAGATTATCAGAAAAATAAAGGAAGAAGACATAGTAAACACTCTTCTTGATGAAATCGAAAAGATGTAAAACATTACATAAAAATGCAGCCTAAGGGCTGCATTTTTTAACTACAGTTCTTCTATGTGAATTAATCCGTCAAAAGAACTTAAATGCTGCAATGTTTCCACATGATTCAGGCGTTTGTCAGCTTCAAGCTGCAAAATAGCCACAACTGCAGCTTCATTCAGATGAGGGTTTTTTGTAATTTCTATGTCACGTACTTTATATTTTGATTTATAGCAATATAAAATGAATTTGTCAAAGCTTTCAACGGATGAAAATGAAGTGTAGACTGTGATGGCCTTGTTTGTTGATGTAAGGTAGTTGTCAAGTTTTTTAAAGACTGTAATGACAAGAAACACTGAAATGGCAACTATTAAGGCTCCGTCATAAAAACCAATTCCTATGGCTAGACCAAGACATGCAGAGGCCCACAAACCTGCAGCAGTGGTAAGTCCTTTGACCTGAGATCTGCTTGTGACTATTATGGCACCGGCACCAAGAAAGCCTATGCCGCTTATGACCTGAGCTCCAAGTCTTGCTATGTCTGTTCCTTCAAAATGGATAAACATGTATTGATTTGTCATCATTACCAAAGTGGAGCTAAGTGAAACAATCATATATGTTCTAAAACCTGCCGGTCTGCTTTTTCTGCTTCTCTCCAGTCCTATTATTCCTCCGAAAATAAGCGACAGAAATACCCGAAAAGAAATTGACACAATGTTTAACTCGTGCAACATTTCCATTTTAACACTCCTTTGACACTGTTGAATACTATATATTATAGCAAATCATTGTCTGGGTGTATATATTTATAAATTATTTTGGATTTAATTAATTAAATAACATCCGGAAGCCAAGCCTGGTCGTCTGTTACTTCAATAGTCATTATTCTTCCCTGATCTTTTTCATATTTTGTCTGGTGGTATTTAAAAAGAATTTTATTGTTTTCGATTTCTCCAAGAATTTCTATTTTTCCTGTTGGGTGGCTCATGGCATATTTGAAGCTTTTGCTTATGCCATTAAGACGAGCTCTTGCTCCGTCTACAATTTTGCATGATGTTTTGAAAGGTACCTGAAATTGATTTTTAACACCTGAAACAGGTCTGCATTGAAATACATAGTAAGGAACAGCTCCGATTTCTGTAAGTTTTCTGAGCAGAGTGGCAAGTGTTTTTGAATTGTCGTTAATGCCTTTTAGAAGCACGGTCTGATTTCTTACAATTATTCCTTGTTTTTTCAATGCATCAATTGCTTTATCTGATTCTTTCGTAATTTCATTTGGGTGGTTGAAGTGTGTTATTACGTATATTTGTTTTTGCTTGTTGTAATGGCTCAGTATTTCAAGAAGCTCTTCATCGCCATATATCCTTGAAGGGAGAACAACCGGTGTTCTTGTGCCGAAGCGTATAAAACTCAGATGATCAATTTTTACTAATTCACTTAAATAATGTTTAATTTGTTCATTGGAGTTCATGAAAGAATCTCCGCCGGAAATAAGTACATTTGTCATTTCTTCATGATTGTTAATGTAATTTATTATTTCATCAAAGCTGTTGTTGATTTCATCATCGCTTTGGCCAACAAGGCGCTTTCTGAAGCAATGCCTGCAATACATGGCACATTTGCTCGTTGATAGTATCATTCCGGTCTGTCTGTACTTGTGCTGAAGTCCTTTTACAACAGTGTTGCTGGCTTCGCCGCTTGTATCAAGGCTGCCGCTTAGATCAGTTTCTTTTATTGAAGGTATGCACAGCTTCTTGATAGGGTCCTCTGGGTCATTGTGATTTATAAGGGACAAATAGTATTCGGGTATAGACATAGGATATCTTTTTATTATACTTTTTAATTTTTCCTCGTCTTCGGCATCCATGTCCCAGTTCAATGCCTTTTTAACCCCTTCTGCAGTCTTGATGTTAGTTTCCAATTCTTTTTTCCATTCCATATGGTTCTCCTTTAATAATAATAATAATTTACCATATATCAAAAATTTCAACAGCAAATCTAAAGTTAAATAATACTATGTCAAAGAAATTTAACTGATAATAAAATGAATTTGTAGAGTAGTTTTTGAGATATGATAATTTTTCATGTAATTGATTAGGATTAAATGTTACGCTTGTTAATTATTTTATCATTAAAATTGAAAATGGTAAAGCTTTTCATCAAAATTAATGAAATTATTACTAATCGTAAGAGTACGAAACGTCAAATGATAAGACAATAATATAATTTTTTGAAACTGTAATAATAAATTAGAACAAATGTCATGTAAAGCTGTTTTGATTTAATATAACTGATTGACATAACTGCAGTGAATGATTTATGATTAATTTTTATTCAATAATTTATGAAAAATTAAATTTATATTTGATTTTTCGTAAATTTTGTGTTATACTACACAAAAGATGATTTTTGACGGAAAGAGTGGGATATCCCACTCTTTCTGATTGTATACTTACATAACGAGATAAGGAGAGAGAATGAACAAAAAATCTATTGAATCATCAGTTCAGGACCTTGTAGAAGATATTATCAGATCTTCGGAAATTGAACTGGTGGACATTGAATATGTTAAAGAAGGTCCTTTTAAATATCTGAGAGTTTACCTGGATAAAGCTGAAGGAATAACTGTGGACGACTGTGCAGATGTCAGCAGGGCACTAAATAAAAAACTTGATGAAGTTGATTTAATAAAAGAACAGTATTTTCTGGAGGTTTCTTCTCCCGGAGTAGAAAGACCCTTCAAGACAGATGCTGATTATCAGAAAAATATAGGTAATTTTGTTGAAGTGAAATTTTACAAACCCATTGACGGCAGAAAATCAGTTGAAGGAATACTTTCTGAAAAACAGGATAATCAAGTAATTATACAAGCGGGCGAAGAACAAATTAAAATTGAAGTTAAAGATATTTCAAAAATAAACAGAGTTCTAGAAGATTTTTAGTGGAGGATATATGAACAAGGAGATTTTAAATGCGTTAAGCGAACTTGAAAAAGAAAAAGGAATTCGCCAGGACGTAGTGTTGGAGGCTATAAAAGCTGCACTTGAAACAGGATACAAGAAAAATTTTGCTAAGGCAACTAACTTCAGCATAGACATAGATGAAGCAAACGGTGAATACAAACTTTTTCAGGATAAGAATGTAGTAGAAGATGTAAATGACGAGAATCTTGAAATATCATTGGAAGATGCCAGAAAGATTGATTCAAGATATGAAGTAGGAGACGTAGTAAAAATTGAAATAAAGCCAAAGAAAGATTTCGGACGTATTGCTGCTCAGACTGCAAGACAGGTAATTCTTCAAAAAATAAGAGAAGCTGAAAGAGAATCTATTTTCAGTGAATTTTATGGCAGGGAGTCAGACATATTGACAGGAGTTGTACAAAGAGAAAGCAAGGGAAACATTTATGTGGATCTTGGAAAAATTGAAGGCGTAATCACTGCCAATGAACAGATACCTGGAGAAGTTTACAATCCTGGAGACAGAGTCAAGACTGTAATAGTGGAAGTTAAAAACTCCGGAAAGGGCGCAAGCATAATGCTTTCAAGAAGCCATCCGAACCTTGTGAAAAGATTGTTCGAACTGGAAGTTCCTGAAATTCACGACGGAACAATTGAAATATATTCAATATCAAGAGAAGCCGGCTCCAGAACAAAAATTGCCGTGTTCACTCATGACCCCAACGTTGAGCCTATTGGATCATGCGTAGGAAACAAGGGTACAAGAGTTAAAAATATAATTGATGAAATTTGTCAGGAAAAAATTGATATAATAATTTATGACAAGGACCCTGAAAAGTTTATAGCAAACAGCCTTGGACCTGCTAAAATAGTCAAGGTAACAGCAAATGAAAAAGAAAAAAGTGCGGTTGCTGTTGTTCCGGACAATCAGCTTTCTCTTGCCATAGGCAAGGAAGGACAAAACGTAAGGCTGGCAGCAAAACTTACAGGATGGAAAATAGATATTATCAGCGAAATGCAGGAGAAGGAAAGAAACTCTAAGGAGGAAGTATGAAAACCCGTAAAATACCTATGAGAAAATGCATTGGCTGCATGGAGAGCTTTCCAAAAAAAGAATTGTGCAGAATTGTTAAGAACAAAGATAATGAAATTTTGTTTGATTCAACAGGAAAAATTAACGGCAGAGGCACTTATATCTGCAAAAAAACTGAATGTTTTGAAAAAGCAATAAAAACAAAAAGATTGTCAAAATCTCTTGAAGCAGAAATTCCTGAAGAAATATATGAATCAATAAAATTGGAGATTGCCAAGAATGAATAATAAGATATATTCAATGATTGGCATTGCAAACAAAGGCGGCAAAGTTGCTATCGGATATGATGTGACTTGTTTGAATATAGAAAAAAATAAAAGTGTATTGGTTTTGATTGCAGCAGATGCATCAGAAAAAACCAAAAAAAATATTCTGTATGTGTGCGAAAAACATAACTGTAAACATATAGAGTATGGAGAAAAGGAACTCCTGGGTAAATGTCTCGGGAGGAAGATGGTGAGTGTTCTTTCGGTAAATGACGAGAACATTGCGTCATACTTACTAAATAACCTATAACCGGAGGTGGTTGCATGAGAATATACGAACTTGCAAAGGAATTAGACTTGAACAGTAAGGATTTAGTTGGAATTGCAGAACAGGAACTGGGCATTTCAATTAAAAACCATATGAGTTCATTAACTGACCTTGAAGTAATAAGGCTCAGAAAAGCATTAAATTTAATTAACAACAATAAAACTACAACAAAGACAGTCAAAGGCGGTAAAAATATTATAATAGACGATGAACCATTAGTAGATGAACATATTGATTTAAACCAGGCAAAACTTAAAAAAGTTGACAAGAGCCTGATCTCGCCGGCTAAAAAACCGGTACAGCAGCCTGTAAAAGCACAGCAGCAGACAAGAAACAACAATTCAAACAACAATAACAACAATTCAAATAACAACAATAACAACAATTCAAATAACAACAATAACAATTATAACAACAAGAAGAAGCCTTTCCAGCAGAAAAACAAGCCTCAGTACCAGCAGCAAAAACCTGCTGAGCTTGAGCAGAAATCACATCAAGTGAAGATTAAAAATGTGGAAATGGAAGACACTATAGTTGTAAGAACTTTTGCCGACAAGCTGGGAGTTCCTGTTAATGCAATTATTTCAAAACTCATACTTCTTGGAATAATGGCAAACATGAACCAGGAAATTGATTTTGACACAGCTGTGTTAATAGGTGAAGAACTGGGTGCTAAGGTTACAAAAATTGAAATGGTTGATGAACTTCAAAATCTTGAAGATTCCATGTTCAAGGAAGACAAAGACGATGAAAAAGATCTTATGCCAAGACCTCCAATAGTAACTGTAATGGGCCATGTTGACCACGGCAAGACATCTTTATTGGATGCTATAAGAAACACATCCGTAACAGAACATGAAGCTGGCGGAATTACTCAGCACATAGGAGCTTCACAGGTTGAGATAAAGGGCAAGAAAATTACATTTTTGGATACACCTGGGCATGAAGCTTTTACATCCATGAGAGCAAGAGGAGCTAAGGTTACTGACATTGCAATTTTGGTTGTTGCTGCAGACGACGGAGTTATGCCTCAGACAATAGAAGCAGTAAACCATGCAAAGGCTGCAGGAGTTCCTATAATAGTTGCAGTTAACAAAATCGACAAACCTGCTGCAAATATTGACAGAGTTAAACAAGAGCTTTCCGAACAAGGAATTGTTTCTGAAGAATGGGGCGGAGACACTATATTTGTTCCAGTTTCAGCAAAGCAGCACATGGGTATAGAAGATTTGTTAGAAATGATTCTTCTTGTAGCTGAAGTTCAGGAACTCAAGGCAAATCCAAACAGAAAAGCAAAAGGAACAATCATTGAAGCAAAGCTTGACAAAGGAAGAGGACCTGTTGCTACAGTATTAATAGACAAAGGAACATTGAACAAAGGTGATGTTGTTCTTGTAGGCAGCGCTTACGGCAAAGTAAGAGCAATGTTCAACAGTAAAGGAAAAAGAATCAATCAGGCTGGTCCATCAGTTCCTGTTGAGATACTCGGACTTTCTGAAACTCCTCATGCAGGAGACATCCTTGCTGTTATGGACAGCGAAAAAGATGCAAAAAACATAGCTGAAAAACGTAAAGACAAACGCCACATGGAACACATGAACGCTTCTTCAAAAGTTTCACTGGATGACTTGTTTGATAGAATCCAAAAGGGTGAAGTTAAAGATCTGAACATCATAATTAAAGCAGATGTAAGCGGCTCCATAGAAGCTGTAAAGCAATCTCTTCTGAAACTGAGCATGGAAGAAGTTAAAGTTAATCCAATTCACGGCGGTGTAGGCGGAATAAATGAAAATGACGTTCTTCTGGCTTCAGCGTCAAATGCAATAGTTATAGGTTTTAACGTAAGACCTTCAATTGCAGCCATGGAACTTGCAAAGAGAGAAAATGTTGATATACGTACGTACAACATAATTTATCAGGCAATAGAAGATATTCAGCAGGCCGTAAAGGGTATGCTTGCTCCGATTTACAGGGAAGTTGTACTTGGAAGAGCAGATGTTCGTCAGACATTCAAAGTTCCTAACATAGGTACAGTTGCCGGAGTTTATGTAACTAGCGGAAAAATTACAAGAAAATCTAAAATCAGAGTTTTAAGAAACGACATAGTTATTCATGACGGAACAATTTCTTCATTGAAGAGATTCAAGGATGACGTTTCAGAGTTGAATTCAAACTATGAAGGTGGTATAGGCATAGAAAAATACAATGACTTAAGAGATGGCGACTCTCTTGAAGCTTATATCATGGAAGAAATTAAAAGATAGTAAAAGAAAGAAGGTATAACATGGCAAATAGAAGAAACAGCAGATTGTCAGGTGAAATGCAAAGAGTTATATCTGAAATAATCAGAACCGAACTTAAAGATCCAAGATTGTCTGAGCTCACAAGCGTGACTGATGTACATGTTACTGAGGATTTAAAATTCGCCAAAGTATTTATATCAGTATACGGTGACACAAAATCTACACTTGATGCTCTTCACAGCGCCAAAGGATTTATAAGAAGAGAAATCGGCAAGAGAATAAAAATGCGCATAATTCCGGAACTCATATTTGAAAAAGATGACTCCATTGAAAAGGGAATTTACATGAGCAGTTTGATAAACAAAGTTATTGAAGAAGAAGCAAGCAGGAAGGTCGAAGATGAATCTGATGATGAATGATGTAGAAGAAATATTTGAACTTGTAAATAATTCTTGTAATATCGGCATCGCAGGACACAAGGCGCCTGACGGAGATTGTATAGGGTCTGTAATGGCCCTATACGAATTTTTAAAACCATTAAATAAAAAAGTTGATGTTTTTATTGATGGAGATGTGCCTTTTAATTACAAGGCATTTGCAGAAGAAAATGCAATAATGAAAGAAATTGACCATACCACATATGACATTTTATTTATGCTTGACACAAGCGACGCTGATAGGCTTGGAAAATTCAAGGATGTAACAAATAACGCTAAAAAGACCATATGTATAGATCACCACAAAACAAACCAAAGTTTTGCAGACATAAACATAATAGACCCGGAAATGAGTTCAACGGGAGAGCTTTTGTACGACATCATGAAAATGTCAGGAACGGAAATAAATAAAAAGACTGCAACTCTAATTTATGTTGCCATTCTTACAGATACAGGTAAGTTCAGCTATTCAAACACAAGCAGCCTCACTCACATAAAGGTCTCAGAGCTCATTGAACTTGGAGTTGATGTTTCAGATGTTGATAACATAGTGTACAATTCAAAGCCTGCTAATGTGGTAAAGGCTTTTATTGACTGTATAAAGGGAATTGAACTTCACTACGGTAACAAATTTGGCATCACTGCCATAACCCAAAAAATTCTTGAAACAAACAATGCATCAATGGGTGACATTGACGGTGTGGTGGAATTCATAAGAGAAATAAAAGAAGTTGAAGTTTCATGTGTTCTTAAAGAAACAGAGGACAATAATACAAAAGTAAGCCTAAGATCCAAAAATGATATTGACGTTTCTGAAATATCTCTGAAATTCGGAGGCGGAGGACACAAAAAAGCTGCAGGCTTTGAGATTAAGGACACGGTTGAAAACACTAAAAAATTAATGATTAATACTTTTAAAGAATATTTTGGAGAATAATGAACGGAATATTAAATATTTTAAAACCTACAGGAATGACGTCTCACGATGTTGTAAGCTCCGTGCGCAAAATATTAAACACCAAGAAGGTCGGCCATGCAGGCACACTTGATCCTAATGTGGCAGGAGTGCTTGTTATTTGTGTGGGCAAGGGAACAAAGTTCAGTGAATATCTCATGAACGGAAGCAAGGAATATATCTGTGAAATGATATTGGGAGAAAAGACTGACACCCAGGACAGCTATGGCAAAACAATTGAAAAAAAAGAAAATGTTCACGTAAGTTATGAAGAAATAGAAAGAGTTTTAAAATGTTTTGAAGGAGAACAGCTTCAGGTTCCTCCGGCATTTTCGGCTGTGAAATTAAACGGCAAGAAACTCTATGAATATGCAAGACAAAACATAGTAGTGGAAAAACCAGGAAAAACTGTTGATATAAAAGAAATAAAGCTTATTAAGTTTGACGGCAGTAGAGTTCTCATGAGAATCAAATGTTCAAAGGGAACTTATATGAGAACACTTTGCAATGACATAGGTGACATGCTTGGAACTCTGGGACATATGGGTGTACTGGTTAGAACAAATGCAAAAGGTTTACATATCGAAAATTCTGTAACCCTTGATGAACTTAAATTTTTAAACGACAATAACAGATTGCATGAATGCCTTATTCCGGTGGATGTCATATATCCCCTTGAAAGAGTGGAAGCAGATGAACTTTATTTTGACAGACTTGTTTGCGGCAATGAAATACCGGCCGACACAAGCAGTATTTTAAGTGATGAATTTTACATATACTGCAAAGACAATCTTGTGGGCATTGGAAAAAAAGTGCATGAAAATATAATAAAAGTAGAAAAATTACTAATGTAAAAGCCGGGTGAAGATATGAAAAATGCATCATGTATTGCAATTGGTAATTTTGACGGCATTCATATAGGTCATGACACACTAATCAGACGGATGATTGAATTAAGCCGCGAAACCAATGAAGACAGCATAATAATAACATTTAAATTTGTAAAAAAAGATTTGAAAAAATCTACTTTCAACATAAAGTATATAAACAGCCTTCCTACAAGACTAGATCTACTCAAATTATACAACGTCACAGATGTTGTTGAAATAGAACTGGATGAAGTTATTTCAAAGTATACTCCGGAACAGTTCATTAAGGAAGTACTTGTGGACAGATTCAACGCAAAAAATATCGTGGTAGGCTACAATTTTACATTTGGATACAAGGCAGCAGGCAGCATTTCCACACTTAAGGAGTTTGCGGACAAGTACGGATATGATGTAGAAGAAATATATCCTGTGAAGTACAACGGCGTTGTTGTTAGCAGCACACTTGTGAGAAACCTTCTTCAAGAAGGCAAAATTCACGAGGCCAACAATTTGTTAGTTGACAACTACACAATTTATTGCGAAGAAATTGAAATGGATTATAATAAAAACATAGGTTTTGTAGATAATAAGAGCAGCATTGTTGTACCGGCCGATGGAAGATATTTTGTTTTGGCAGGTGATGAGAAGGCAGTCCTTACAATAGTTACCAACAAGTCAGGTTCGGTGCTCACATTTGACAAAGCAATAGGAAAAAATCAAAACATTGTTTTTCTTGACAAGGCTTTGTAAATAATTGTAAATATTCAAAATTTTTATTTACAAAAATAATGTAATATGGTAGAATTTATTGTGTTTCCATAGCCTAAGTTTTACGAATCCTCAACGTATTGCTTGGATTATGGTGAAATAAAACAGAAACCATGGAGGTATGAAATGAATAAAGAACAAAAAACACAAATTATCGAACAATACAGAATCAACGAGAAGGACACAGGTTCTCCGGAAGTTCAAGTTGCATTGTTGACTTTCAGAATTAACAACCTTACAGAGCATTTAAAAGGAAACAAAAAAGACCATCACTCAAGAAGAGGTCTTCTGCAAATGGTTGGACAAAGAAGAGGTTTTCTTAACTACTTAAAAGATAATGATATCGAAAGATACAGAAGCATTGTTGCAAGATTAGGATTAAGAAGATAATTTTAGGAGCGGGGGATACCCGCTCTATTGTTTATGTCCTAACCCCATTTTTTCGACCGAAGGAAGAAAAAAATGGCGGTAGGTCAAACGCAATGAGTTCCCAATTTATGCGACCGTTAGGGAGCTGATAAATTGGTGAACGAAACTGCGATATGTTCCGCGAGAACTTTTCCGTTAGGGAAAGAGAAATCGTTGGTAGAACAAACGCAATGAGGTAATAGCCTTACAGAAAAATATAAAAGGAGGTACTAATGGAAGAAAGAGTATTTAAATACATGCTTGCCGGAAGAGAATTAAAAGTTACTGTTGGCAAAATAGCAGAGCTTACAAATGGTAACTGTATTGTACAATATGGCGACACAGTCATAATGGCCAATGTGGCAGCATCAAAAGAGCCTAGACAAGGCATAGATTTTTTCCCGCTGAGTGTGGATTATGAGGAAAAACTTTACTCCGTAGGAAAAATTCCTGGAGGATTCATTAAAAGAGAAGGAAGACCGGGGGAAAAGGCAATTCTTACATCTCGTTTGATTGACAGACCTTTGAGACCGTTGTTCCCTAAAGGATACAGAAATGACGTATCTGTTGTAGTAACAGTGTTGTCAGTTGATCAGGATTGTTCTCCTGAGATTGCCGGCATGATAGGTTCATCAATTGCATTGTCAATTTCAGACGTTCCGTTTGAAGGACCAACTGGTGCAGTTAATGTAGGACTCATTAACAACGAGTTTATAGTTAACCCAAACAGCAAAGAAAGAGAAGCAACTATCTTAAACCTTACTGTGGCAGGAACAAAAGACGCTATAATGATGGTTGAAGCCGGTGCAAATGAAATTAAAGAATCTGTTATGCTTGATGCCATAATGTTCGCTCATGAAGAAATAAAGAAAATTTGTGATTTCATAAGCGAAATTCAAAATGAAGTCGGCAAATTAAAAACAGACTACGTTAAGTTTGTTGCGGATGCAAACATAGAACAGGAAATAAGAGAATATGCTGCTCCTATAATCAATGAAGCTATAATTGTTGAAGATAAACTAGAAAGACAAGAAAAAATCGACAATTTTAAATCAGTGGCAAAAGAAATATTCCTTGAAAAATATCCTGAAAATGCAGCTGACATAGATGATTCTCTGTACAAAATCGTAAAAGAAAAAGTAAGAGAAAACATACTTGTTAGAGGCATTAGACCTGATAACAGAACAATAGATGAAATAAGAAAAATTACATGTGAAGTTGGTTTATTGCCAAGAACTCACGGTTCAGGACTTTTCACAAGAGGCCAGACACAAGTTCTTACAGTTGCAACACTGGGTGTTTCCAGCGATGAACAAACTTTAGACGGAATTTCCGAAGAAACTTCTAAACGTTACATGCACCACTACAATTTCCCTTCATATTCAGTTGGTGAAACTAAACCATCTAGAGGACCTGGAAGAAGAGAAATAGGCCACGGCGCGTTGGCTGAAAGAGCATTGGAACCTGTTATTCCAAGTGTTGATGTATTCCCTTATACTATAAGACTTGTTTCAGAAGTTTTAAGCTCAAACGGATCAACTTCTCAGGCAAGTGTGTGCGGCAGCACAATGTCTTTAATGGATGCTGGTGTTCCTATTAAAGCTCCTGTAGCAGGCGTTGCAATGGGATTAATAAAAGAAGGCGATGATGTGGCTGTTCTTACTGATATTCAGGGAATGGAAGACTTTTTGGGAGACATGGACTTCAAGGTTGCCGGAACTGCTGAAGGAATAACAGCAATTCAAATGGATATGAAAGTTCATGGAATTGACAAATTGATTCTTACTCAGGCACTTGAAAAAGCACATACAGGCAGATTGTTCATTCTTGACAAAATGCTTGCATGCATTGACAAACCTAGAGAAGAAGTTAGCAAGTACGCTCCAAAGATAATCAAGATGACAATTAAACCTGACAAGATAAGAGACGTTATTGGTGCAGGCGGAAAAGTAATCAACAAGATTATTGAAGAAACTGGAGTTAAAATTGATATTGAAGACGACGGTTCAGTATTAATAGCAGCAGAAAACGTTGAAAGTGCTTACAAAGCTAAGAAAATAATTGAAGGCATCGTAAAAGAAATCGAAGTCGGAGAGATAATACTTGGTAAAGTTGTAAGATTGGCAACATTCGGAGCTTTCGTAGAACTTACTGACAACAAAGACGGACTTCTTCACATATCACAGATTTCCGACAAGAGAGTTGCAAAAGTTGAAGATGTGCTGAATGTTGGAGATGAAATCCTTGTAAAAGTAATTGAAATTGACCAGCAAGGCAAAATCAAACTTTCAAGAAAAGATGCTCTGAAAGAAACTGAAAATAACTAACAACTATAAGATAACAATATCATGACAAAGGTCATTGATTTTGTTATTTTTTATTTTATATAATTTTACGCTTCTTTGATCAGTAATATCATGTTGCTTCAGAAGTGCTTTTATTTCAATTAATCTAATACATTGTGAATATAGATTTCATTACACATAAAACAGTTGTATTTTTTGCAAAAATTTGATAATATACGAATGTAGTAAAATATTTATTTGGCAAATCATAAATAGACCCTTTTAATAATACATTATTATAAGGGGGATTTTTATGAGATTTTTTTTAAATAACATAGCGTTTATCAGAAGAATTATAGTAATAATTCTTATGGCAGCAATTATTGTGCTTCTATTGGCTACAAGGTGCAGCAATTCTAGGATGAGATTTTTAAGCGAAGTTTATGCTTATGAGCTGTTAGAATGCAAATGATAAAATAATGGAGGAAATATGATTAAGAAACACACTTTGGATAACGGCATCAGAATTGTGATGGAAAAAATAGATTATGTAAAATCTGCATCCATTGGAATTTGGGTTAATGTGGGTTCAAACAATGAAAATGAAGAAACAAACGGATTGTCTCATTTCATTGAACACATGCTTTTCAAAGGAACAGAAAACAGAAAGGCAAATGAAATTGCAGAAGATATTGACAACCTCGGGGGTCAGCTCAATGCTTTCACAAGCAAAGAATGCACATGCTTTTACGTTAAGGTGCTTGATGAAAATATAAAAGACGCTGTAGACATACTTTCTGACATGTTTTTCAATTCCTTGTTCCAGCAGGAAGAAATAGACAAGGAAATATCAGTTGTAATAGAAGAAATTAAAATGTATGAAGATTCTCCGGAGGACGTTGTACACGATAAGCTTACAGAGTTGATTTTTAAAAACAGTCCTATGGCTTACAACATTCTTGGTACAGAAGAAAATTTAAAAACATTCACAACTAAAAAAGTTGTGGAATACATGAAAAAGAACTACACACCTTACAACACTGTTATTGCAGTGGCAGGAAGCTTTGACGAACAAGAATTCGTGCAGATGATCAACGAGAAATTCAAGGACTGGAACAATGACAACATTAAGCACGTTGATCCGGAAGCAGAATACAAAAGAAGCGTTGTGGGTGTCAACAAGGATTTAGAACAACTGCACATGTGTATAGGAAACAAGACAATCGGAAGACACGATAAAAATTACTATCCTCTTCTGGTGCTGAACAACCTTTTCGGCGGGACAATGAGTTCAAGAATATTCCAGGAAGTCAGAGAAAAAAAAGGGCTTGTGTATTCAATTTATTCCTTTGTTTCTAATTATTCCAACACAGGAATTTTCAGCATTTATGCAGGAATGTCCTACAATCAGGCAGAAGATGCTTTGAGGACAATTTTAAAAGAAATGATAAGCATTAAAAATGGAAACATCTCTGATGAGGAGTTCAACAGAGCAAAACAGCAGATTAAAGGAAACTACATACTGGGCCTTGAAAGTACATCCAGCCGCATGTCATCCATAGGGCGAAGAGAGCTTTTATACAATGAAATACAATATCCTGAAGAAGTGATTGAAAGTATCAACAACGTTAAAAAGGAAGATGTTTTAAATGTTGCAGCAAAGTTGTTCGACATTGATAGTTTAAGCATAACATTTACAGGAAATCTGAACAAAAACAAAGACATTGAAGATAAAATAAATAAAGTGCTTGGAGAAAAATATGAAGATTAAAATTGTTAAAAACAATCCGTTCAAATTACCGGAATATGAAACTAAAGGTTCAGCAGGAGTTGACCTTCAGGCAAATGTTGAAAGCCCTGTTGTTTTAAAACCAATGGAAAGATATCTTGTGCCCACAGGACTGTTCATTGAAATACCACAAGGCTATGAAGCACAGGTGAGAGCAAGAAGCGGTCTTGCAATAAAACACGGCATAAGCCTTGTTAATGGAATAGGCACAATTGATTCCGACTACCGCGGAGAAATAAAGGTTATTTTAATAAATCTTGGAGAAAAAGACTTCACCATCAATTCAGGAGACAGAATTGCTCAGATGGTATTTATCAAACATGAACAGGCAGATTTTGAACTGGTTGAAGAATTAAATGAAACCGAAAGAGGAGCAGGCGGTTTCGGCCACACCGGCGTATAGTAAATTAAGAATTAAGAGTTAAGAATTAAGAATTAATAGCAATAAAAATTTCAGAGTAGCTGAAATTTACCACAATTCTTCATTCTTCATTCTTCATTTTTCATTGTAAAAGGGGGGATATTGTGAAGCTCAGCGAACTTTACAGCAAGGAAATAATAAACGTGGACACAGGAGAAAATTTGGGGATTTTTGGTGACTGTGACTTGGTTATTGAAGAAAAAACAGGAGAAATAATCAGTTTTATTTCCGGAAATTCATCACATTTCGGATTTTTCAAGGAACCGAAAAGAAAAGAAATATTGTGGAAAAATATAAAAAAAATCGGCAGTGATATGATAATCATTGAAAACGAATAGAAATTTATGATGCGGTGAATAAAATATGCAAAACTTCAAAGAATAATCAGGATATCAAAAACCTGATTATTTTTTTGGAGGTAATATGGAAAACAAGAATATGCAAGTTAATAATAAAGTGGCATTAAATAATTTGGACTTAAGTATGAAAACAAATATTTCCGGCAACAATCAAAATGAAAGACAAAGTTCAGTACAATACTCAAACAACATTAATAAAAACTCAAACAGCAGGTACGAAGGCAACACAAATCAGGACGGAAGAACCAACATAAACAACAATCAAGAGCCGGCAAACCCATTTTTGTTCAGCGGAAGCAACAACAAAAATGATTCTGATTCCGATGAGCAGCTTGAAAATGTAAAAGAAGTCGGTAGCGTAACAGACATAAATCCTGTGAAGGATATTTGCTTTATAAGCATCATAGGAGAAATTGAAGGACACAATTCACTTCCTCCACAGAGCAAGACAACAAAGTACGAGCACATAATACCTATGATAATAGGTGCTGAAATGGACCCTCAGATAAAGGGAGTTTTATTGCTTATAAACACCATAGGAGGCGATGTGGAGGCTGGTCTTGCCATATCAGAGCTTATTGCAAGCATTACAAAACCAACCGTATCACTGGTTCTTGGGGGAGGGCACAGCATTGGAACAGCTCTTGCTGTATCAGCAAGATATTCTCTTATTGCACCAACAGGAACTATGACAATACATCCCATACGCACAAACGGTTTTGTAATAGGTGTTCCTCAAACCTTCAGATATTTCCAGAAGATGCAGGAAAGAATCACTAACTTCATTGTTTCTAATTCAAGGGTAAACAGGGAAGCTCTTCTTAAGTACATGTATGACACAGATGAAATAGCTAATGATGTGGGAACAGTATTAAATGCTGATGAAGTTGTTGACATAGGGCTCATTGACGAGATAGGCGGATTCAGCAGCGCTATGACTATACTAAGAGATTTAATCGACAAAAATAGCAACTCATGATGATTTTGAGAGTCAAATAATCATTGCGGATTAGCGTTGTAATATGATATAATTAAATTTAGAAAAAACAGGGGGACGCTGTATCAAATGGCTAAGTCACAAACTGAAAATAAAACAAAAGCAACTGTAAGAAAAAAAAGTACAAGCACAAAATCATTGAAAAATGACAATGTTGAATTGCTTAAAAAAGAAATAATGGGGATTTTTATTGTAGCTTTTGCTGTGTTTTTAATAGTTGTAACATCCAAGGAAAACCAGACAGGCATCGTAGGAAAGACAATAAACTTATTTACCCATTCTGTTTTTGGCAAGGGTTCGGAAGTTCTTCCGTATTTTATTTTGACAATAGGAATAATGCGTTTATTGAATATAATAGTATTTAATGACAGCAACCAGGTTGTTGCTGTACTTGGATTTTTTACATGCTACATCATGTATTCAGCTCTTTCCAACAGCAGTATTTACAGTCTGCTCACGGGAACAAGCACTTTTAATGAAATAATGAAATCTTCCATTAACAATGGCATAAATAATCTAGGCGGAGGCCTGATTGGAAACCTGCTCACGTTTATTTTTGTTAAGCTGGTGGGAAAAAACGGAACCTACATAATTCTTGGGGCGCTTTTATTCTCATTCTTCATACTTCTGACAAACCAGAGCTTAATTGGAATTTTTAAGCTAGTAATGGGATACATACAGAAATTTGTGAGAGCTATATACAATTTCATGTTTACGGAAACAGAAGATTCACAAAAGAAAGCTCAATCAAAACAGGAAAAAAAGACAAAAGAACTTGAGGAACAGGAAAACATAAAAATTTACGATTATTTAAACCCGTCTTCTGATAGTAAGAAAGCAGAAATTACTCAGCTTAAGCTTGATGACTATAAAAAAGATGAATCAAAATTATTGCAGGAAGCTCAGCAAGTCAGAAAGACAGAAACAAAAGAACCGGTAATTCATGACATGCATGACAACATAGCAGCAGTTGAAGATAAAAATCAGGAAAAAACCGAAGATAAGAAGATTAAGGAAAAATTCGAAGCAAAAGAAATTACTGATGACATCATAAACATTGCAGGAGTAAAGGCAGACAAATATAAACTTCCTCCAACATCTCTTTTAGATCCAATTCCACAGCAGGCAAAAGGGGACAAGGAAGATTTGAAGAAGGACGGAGAAAAACTTATTGAAACGCTGAACAATTTCAATATTCCGTGCAATATCACGCAAATAAACAAAGGTCCTACAATAACAAGATATGAGATTCAACCGGCACCGGGAATAAAGGTAAGCCGAATCACAGGGCTTTCAAATGACATAGCTCTTGCCCTTGCAACTTCAGAAATACGTATGGAAGCTCCCATACCGGGTAAAGCTGCCATAGGAATTGAAGTACCAAACAGGAACAAGACCAGCGTTTATTTAAGAAGCCTTATTGAGTCAAAAGAATACAAAGCAGTTTCTTCAAACATTCCTTTTGCTCTTGGAAAAGACATTGCCGGCAAAAATATTATTGCAAGCATTGACAAGATGCCTCACCTTTTAATAGCAGGAGCAACAGGTTCAGGTAAGAGCGTGTGCATCAACTCACTCATAATGAGCATTTTATTCAAGGGAAAGCCTGATGAAGTAAAACTTATACTTGTGGACCCAAAGGTAGTTGAACTGAGCGTCTATAACGGACTGCCTCATTTATTGATACCTGTTGTTACAGATCCCAGAAAAGCTGCTAATGCTCTTAACTGGGCGGTTTCAGAAATGACAAACCGCTACAAGGTTTTTGCATCTAACAGCGTAAGAGACATTCATACTTATAATGAAAAGATGCTTAGGGAAAATGGCGAAAAAATGCCGCAGATTGTAATAATAATAGATGAACTTGCAGATCTCATGATGGTTGCTTCCACTGAGGTTGAGGAATACATCACAAGAATTGCCCAGCTTGCAAGAGCCTGCGGCATACATCTTGTAATTGCAACTCAAAGACCTTCTGTTGACGTTATAACCGGTGTTATAAAGGCTAATATACCATCAAGAATAGCATTTGCTGTTTCATCCCACATAGACTCAAGAACTATACTTGATACGGGGGGGGCAGAAAAGCTTCTGGGCAAGGGAGACATGCTTTACCATCCAATGGGGCTTCCAAAGCCTGTTCGTATTCAAGGAACATTTATATCAGATGATGAGATTAAAAGAGTTGTAGAAAGCATAAAGGAACAGCAGATAGAAATAAAAACAGGCAAACAAAACGAAATAATAGAAGAAATTGAAAAAGCACAGGTACAAGATGAAGATGCTGACGAATTCCTGGAACAGGCAATTGAAATGGTTGTTCAGGACGGCCAGGCTTCAGCTTCGTACATTCAGAGAAAGTTCAAGGTTGGTTACTCGAGGGCTGCAAGAATCATTGACCAGCTTGAAGAAAGAGGCATTGTGGGCGGGCACGAAGGAAGCAAACCTCGTAAGGTACTTATAACAAAAGAAGAATTAGACGAAATGAGAGGAAATTAATGAAGAAAATTTACATGCATTCCCTGGGATGCTCAAAGAATCTTGTGGATTCAGAAAACATGCTGGGTATATTAACAAAAAAAGGATACAAAGTTACAGACTATGCTGACAAGGCAGATTACATCATAATCAACACATGCTCGTTCATAAACGACGCTCAGCAGGAGTCTGTAAATGCAATCATATCAGCAGCAGACATAAAAAACAATGTGAACAAGAAAGCCAAAATAGTTGTTACAGGCTGTCTTTCTCAAAGATTTGGTGAAGAGCTTGCCAAGGAAATTCCTGAAGTGGATGTGATAATAGGAACAAGCGGATTTGAAAAAATCGATGAATACATCGATGAATATGAAAAGAAAAAAGAGCTGGTTGTTGACACAAAAATTGAGCTTGACATCGATATGGATCTTCCTAGAAACCCTTTGACTTCAAAGTGGTACGCTTATCTGAAAATTGCTGAAGGTTGCTCCAACAACTGCACTTACTGCGTTATACCGCAGCTTAGAGGCCCTTACAAGAGCCGTAAAATAGAAAGCATAGTTGAAGAAGCAAAATCACTTGCTAAAAATGGAGCAAAAGAAATAATTATTATCGCTCAGGATACAAGCAAGTATGGACTTGATATTTACAATGAAAGAAAGCTTCACGAAGTTATACAAAAAGTATCGGAAATAGAAGAAGTCCAGTGGATAAGAGTACATTATCTCTACCCAGAAGATATTTACGATGAACTGATTGATGAATTTAAAAATAATCCAAAGCTTCTTAAATATTTTGACATACCAATGCAGCACATAAATGACAGAATTTTAAAAAGAATGAACCGTAACACAAGCAGTAAAGAGATTAAGGGTTTAATTGAAAAAATAAGAAAAGAAGTTGAAGGTGCTGTAATCAGAACTTCTCTCATAACAGGCTTCCCTGGTGAAACTGAAGAAGAACATGAAGAACTGAAACAGTTTTTACTTAAGTACAAGCTTGACAGGGTAGGAATATTCAAGTATTCAAGAGAAGAAAACACTCCTGCTTACAAACTTCCGGATCAGATTGATGAAGAAGTTATGGAACAAAGACACAATGAACTCATGGAGCTTCAGCTTGGAATATCCTACGAAAACAGCCTTTCAAAAATCGGCAGAACATATGATGTTCTCATTGAAGAAAAAGATGTGGAGAACATATATGTGGGAAGAACATACATGGATTCCATAGAAATTGACGGCTGTGTATATGTTACATCTGATGAAGAACTTGTTATAGGCAATATTTACAAAGTCAATATAAATGATGCCTTAGAATATGATTTGATAGGAGATGTGGTTGATGGATTGGTTTAAAAAAATGAATTTGCCAAACAAGCTTACAGTTCTCAGAGTTTTGGCAATACCACTGTTTTTGTTTTTTCTTTATGTTACAAAGGGAGTGTTCCGCTTTTTGCCTCTTATAATCTTCATAGCTGCTGCAGTAACTGATGCAATTGACGGATACATTGCAAGAAGAGATAATTTAGTAACTGATTTCGGTAAGTTCATGGATCCTTTGGCAGATAAACTTCTGACGGCTTCAGCATTTATTGCGTTTGTTGAAATGGGATACATGAGCGCTTGGGTTGTTGTGCTTATAATTTCCAGGGAGTTTCTTGTTTCAGGCTTCAGAACCCTGGCTGCTTCCAAGGGAGTTACAATAGCTGCAAATCCATGGGGCAAGATTAAGACTGTTTTCCAGATGATTTTGATTGTTGTGGTTCTTTTTAACTACACAGGATATTTTGCATTTACAAACGGCTGGGTTAATCCATTAGTTGCTGTAGTTGTTCTTTTGACAGTAACTTCAGGTGCAACTTACATTTATGAAAATATGAATGTTATAAGGGATTAAAGTATTAAACGCCTCAACAGAGGCGTTTTTGATTAAATTATTGTGAGCGAGAGTATCCCGGAAACGTTCATGAGTTTAAAATATAATGAACGGCATAAGTTTTAGTTGACAAGGCAAAGATTTATATATATAATTAAAGAGAACAAATGTTCTAAGAAGGAGTCGTGAAATGGAAAAAGATAAGGCCCTTGAGCTGGCAATTGCTCAAATAGAAAAACAATTTGGAAAAGGTTCTATAATGAAGCTTGGAGAAAATGCCAAATTGAATATAGAATCCATACCAACAGGTGCGCTGCCTCTTGACATTGCAACAGGAATCGGCGGAGTACCTAAAGGAAGAATCATTGAAATATTTGGACCTGAGTCATCTGGTAAGACAACAGTGGCATTACATATAGTAGCTGAATCACAAAAAAGGGGTGGCATAGCAGCATTCATAGATGCAGAACACGCCCTCGATCCTGGATATGCCAAAAAACTTGGAGTTTCTATTGAAGATTTAATTATATCCCAGCCGGACACAGGAGAGCAAGGACTTGAAATTGCAGAAGCTTTAGTAAGAAGTGGTGCTGTGGATGTAATAGTTGTTGACTCTGTTGCAGCTCTTGTTCCTAAAGCTGAAATCGACGGAGACATGGGAGATTCTCATGTTGGTCTGCAGGCAAGACTCATGTCACAGGCTTTGAGAAAGCTGGCCGGAGCCATAAGCAAATCTAACACAGTTGCCATATTTATAAATCAGCTCCGTGAAAAGGTAGGCATAATGTTTGGAAATCCTGAAGTAACAACCGGCGGACGAGCACTTAAATTTTACTCATCAATGAGGCTTGATGTAAGAAGAATCGAATCATTGAAAAAAGGCGATGAAGTATATGGAAACAGAACAAGAGTAAAAGTAGTGAAAAATAAGGTTGCTCCTCCATTCAAGCAGGCTGAATTTGACATTATATACGGCAAAGGAATATCAAAGGAAGGCTGCATTCTTGACATGGCTGTGGAAGCCAATGTTGTTAACAAAGCAGGGGCATGGTATTCCTACGAAAGCAACAGGATAGGCCAAGGGAGAGAAAATTCAAAGGAATTCTTGCTGGCTAACCCTGAGCTCATGGAAGAAATAGAAAAGAAAGTAAGAGAAAAATTTGAAATGGGAGACATTAATTTAAGCTCCGACGATACTGAAAAAAATGATTTAGATGATTAATAGGCACTCATGTGCCTTAGACTTATTGACAAACTTTGACGCTGTCATCCTGAACGATAGTGAAGGATCTCATCTTTGTTGAAACATGAGATTCTTCGAGCAAGCTCTCAGAATGACAACGTCAAATATATTCTTTTATAATCAACCTTAGGCACTCATGTGCCTTTTTTTATTGTTTGCAATATTTTTAATCTCTTATTTCATTAACAAATTATTTTATGCAACAATTCGCCAAAAATTATATAAAAATTCATATTCTTGCAAAATAAAGATTACCGAAATATAAATATGTAAACTAACATAGCTTGTCAGAAGTTTATAAAACGCCTAAAATTGCAAACTTTAACATTATATCTTGACATTGGGCATAAAAAATTATAAAATATAGTATATTCAAGTATAAAGAAATAACTTTTACTATTTAAATATAACTTAGAAGATAAACATTTTTTATTTTTCATACTATAGGATATGTAAAGAATGTATATATTTCGCAGCTTGAAAATTTAATATTGGGAGGTGCTGAATTGTTATTCAAAGAAGTAATAGTAGGTATTATCTGCGCAATAATAGGTATAATTGTAGGAATTATAGTTCGTAAAAATATATCTGAAAGCAAAATAGGTAGTGCTGAAGAAGAAGCTAAAAGAATAGTTGATGATGCAACAAAAGAAGCCGAAACAAAGAAAAAAGAAATACTTGTTGAAGCAAAAGATGAAGCTCACAAAATGAGAAATGAGTACGAAAGAGAAAACAAAGAACGCAGAAACGAATTACAAAGATCAGAAAAACGATTAATTAAAAAAGAAGAAATGCTCGACTCCAAAAGTATGCTTGTTGAAAAGAAAGAAGAAACGCTTCAAAAGAAACTAAAAGATATTGAAACAAAGCAAAATAAGTTAGAAGCGATTCATGAAAAGCAGGTCGAGGAATTAGAAAGAATTTCCGGATTGTCAACAGATGATGCAAAGAACATGTTAATCGACAATATCAAGAGGGAAGCGGAACAAGAAGCCTCAATAGCAGTCAAAGAAATTGAGAGAGATGCCAAAGAAACTGCAGACAGAAAAGCACGTGAAATTGTTACATATGCAATTCAAAAATGTTCTGCAGATCATGTAGCGGAAACAACTGTATCAGTAGTTGACTTGCCTAACGATGAAATGAAGGGCAGGATTATAGGAAGAGAAGGTAGAAATATCAGGGCTCTTGAACAACTTACGGGTATAGATATAATAATAGACGACACACCAGAAGCCGTAGTAATTTCTGGATTTGATCCTATTAGAAGAGAAGTTGCCAGAATAGCTCTTGAAAAACTCATTGCAGATGGAAGAATACATCCTGCAAGAATTGAAGAAATGGTTGAAAAGGCCAAAAAAGAAGTTGAACAGCAAATCAAAGATGAAGGTGAACAAGCAACTCTTGACACCGGTGTTCATGGTCTTCACCCTGAACTTGTAAGATTGCTGGGAAGATTGAAATTCAGAACAAGTTACGGTCAGAACGTATTGAAACATTCTGTTGAAGTATCATATTTGGCTGGAATTATGGCAGCTGAATTAGGCGCTGATGTTAAATTGGCTAAGCGTGCAGGTTTATTGCATGACATAGGCAAGGCAGTTGACCATGAAGTTGAAGGACCTCATGTTACAATAGGCGAAGATTTGGCTAGAAAGTATAAAGAAAGCAAAGCAGTAATAAACGGTATTGCAGCTCACCACGGAGATGTGGAACCTCAGTCTGTTGAAGCAGTATTGGTTCAGGCAGCCGACGCTATATCAGCAGCAAGACCGGGAGCAAGAAGAGAAACACTTGAAACTTATATCAAGCGTTTGGAAAAATTAGAAGAAATTTCGAATTCATTTGAAGGGGTAGAAAAATCTTTTGCTATTCAGGCAGGAAGAGAAATTCGTATCGTAGTTAAACCAGAAGTTACAAGCGATGCAAGCATAATCCTCATTGCTAAAGACATAGTTAAGAAAATTGAAGAAGAAATGGAATACCCTGGACAAATTAAAGTAAATGTCATAAGAGAAACAAGAGCAACAGAATATGCAAAATAAATAAAACGAAATATACGGAAGTAAACAAATTTATTGTTTACTTCTTTTTAATTTAGTTATAGAATATTAAAAAAAGCAATTAAGAATTAAGAGTTAAGAATTAAGAATGAAGGTAGGAAAGATTAAATGTCAAGAGATACATATGAAAACCCGTTAATAACCCGCTACGCAAGCAAGGATATGAGTTACATTTTTTCAGATGAAAGCAGATTTTCCACATGGAGAAAACTTTGGATTGCATTGGCTGAAGGAGAAAAAGAATTAGGACTTAACATAACTGATGAACAAATAGATGAAATGAAAGCAAACATTTATAATATTGACTACGACCTTGCAGCTAAAAAAGAAAAAGAATTCAGACATGACGTAATGGCTCATGTCCATACTTTTGGCACCGTATGTCCTAAGGCAATGCCCATAATCCATCTTGGAGCAACCAGCATGTATGTGGTTGACAACACTGATGCCATACTCATGAAGGAAGCACTTCTTTTAATTAGGAAGAAACTTGTAAATGTTATTAAAGTATTATCTGATTTCTGCATGAAGTATAAAGATGTGCCAGCCCTGGGATACACACACTACCAGCCTGCCCAGCTTACTACAGTAGGCAAGAGAGCCAGCCTCTGGCTTCAGGATCTGTATCTTGATTATGAAGAAATCAATCACGTAATAGATATGGTTAAATTAAGAGGAGTAAAGGGAACTACAGGAACTCAGGCAAGTTTCATGAGCTTGTTTGACAACGACAGTGAAAAAGTGAAAAAACTAGAAGAACTTGTGGTCGCTAAAATGGGCTTTAAAGAAGCGTTTAAGCTTACAGGGCAGACATACACAAGAAAGGTAGATTTTTATGTGTTGGCTGCTTTAAGCGGAATAGCGCAGAGTCTTCACAAGGCTACCAATGACATAAGAATTCTCCAGAGCCAGAAGGAAATAGAAGAACCGTTTGAAAAAAGCCAGATAGGGTCTTCGGCCATGGCATACAAAAGAAATCCTATGAGAAGCGAAAGAATTGCATCGCTTTCAAGATTTATCATATCAAATGAAGCAAACATGGCAAACACCGTAACAACACAGTGGCTTGAAAGAACATTAGATGACTCTGCAATAAAGCGCCTGAGCATTCCTCAGGGTTTTCTGGCAACAGATGCAGTGCTTGGAATTGCCATAAATGTTTTCAATGGAATGGTTGTAAACGAAAAAGTAATTGAAAAGCACATTCTTGAAGAACTGCCGTTCATGGCAACTGAAAATATAATCATGGAAGCTGTTAAGCGCGGCGGAAACAGACAGGAACTTCATGAAGAAATAAGAGTATTGTCCATGCAGTCTGCAGAACAGGTTAAAAAATTCGGAAAGCAAAATGACCTCATAGAAAGAATGTATGGAAGTAAAATAATAAACATGACTAAGGAAGAAATAGATACAACTATAAATCCTTCCAATTATATAGGAAGGGCACCTCAGCAGGTGGAAGAGTTCTACAATGAAACTATAAAGCCAATATTGGAAGAAAACAAAGAACTGCTAGGTGTAAATATAGAACTTAACGTTTAATATTAGTTTGAAAGGTGACATTTAAATAAATCATCCGGGCAATGACTTTTAGTTGTTGCCCTTTTTATAAATATTTATAAATAATAAGGAGAGGGAAATGAAAGTAGCTGTTGTTTATGGAACTGAGCATAAAGGAAGCACTTATAACATAGCTCAATTATTTTTAAAAAAACTTGAAAATGAAATTACTGAAGTGACTGAATTTTTTCTTCCCAGAGACATGTCAAATTTCTGCAGAGGCTGCGCTTTATGTTTCATGAAAAATGAAAATTTATGCCCGGATTTCGATCAGGTGAACAAAATCAAGGAGACAATGGAAAAAGCAGACTTGCTGATTTTCACAAGCCCAGTATACGCATATCATGCTTCAGGGCAGATGAAAACGTTGCTTGATCATTTTGCATATCAATGGATGGTTCACAGACCAAATAAAACAATGTTCAAGAAAATGGCGCTTGTTGTTACCACTGCAGCGGGAGCCGGCATGAGGAAGACAAATACAGATATGATCGACAGCCTTTCTTTCTGGGGAGTGGGAAAAATTTATAAGTTTGGAAAAGGCGTTGCAGCAATAAACTGGGACGGAGTCAAAAAAGAAAACAAGGATAAAATTGAAAAAAAAGTTGACAAAATAAGTTCGAAAATCATCAGCACTTCAAAAAATGTAACACCAAATTTAAAGGTTAGAATTTTGTTTTACTTAATGAGGTATGCCCAGCGGGGCGGAGGGTTTAACCCAGCTGACAACAATTATTGGAAGGAACAGGGATGGCTTGAAGGAGCAAGACCCTGGTAATTCATAATAGGAGGATAACATGGAATACAATCCATCTGAATACAAGTACAATTCTAGAAGAAACTTAGTTTACGGACAAAAAGGCATGGTTGCTACATCACAACCTCTTGCAGCTCAGGCAGGACTTGAAATTTTAAAGAAGGGTGGAAATGCCGTGGATGCTGCTATTGCCACTGCAGCATGTTTGACAGTTGTTGAGCCCACATCAAATGGTATTGGAAGCGATGCCTTTGCAATAGTTTGGTTCAAGGATAAACTACACGGGCTTAACTCAAGCGGTTATTCTCCATACAGCATTTCCATAGAAAAATTAAAGGACAGAGGCCTAAAGGAAATTCCAAAATACGGAGTTATTCCTGTAACAGTTCCGGGAGCTCCTGCTGCATGGGCAGAGCTTTCTAAAAAGTTCGGCAGATTATCACTTGAAGAAGTATTAAAACCAGCCATAAGCTATGCAAGAAACGGATTTGCAGTTTCAGTAACTGTAAAAAATGCATGGGATAGAGCTTTTAATATTTACAGCGGTCAAAATGGTGAAGAATTCAAAGGATGGTTTGATACATTCACAAAAGACGGAAGAACTCCAGGGTATGGCGAACTGTGGAAACTGCCATGTCATGGAGACACCCTTGAATCCATAGGAAGAACAAATGCTGAATCCTTTTACAGAGGAGATATAGCTGATAAAATTTCATATTTTTTTGAAAAGCACGGCGGATTTCTTTCAAGAAAAGATCTTAACGACTACAAACCACAGTGGGTTGAGCCAATCAGCGTAAACTACAGGGGATATGACATATGGGAAATACCTCCCAATGGACACGGCATTGTTGCTCTCATGGCGCTTAACATATTGAAGGGATATGAATTTTCCAAAAAAGAAGATGCAGATACAATCCACAAACAAATTGAAGCAATGAAACTTGCCTTTGCAGATGGCAGGAAGTACATAACAGACAAAAATCATATGACAACAGAAGTTGAAAAACTATTGTGTGACAGTTTTGCAGAAAAAAGAAGAGATTTGATAAATGATGCAGCTCAAATGCCGGAAGCAGGGGATCCGGACAGCGGAGGAACAGTTTATCTTTGCACTGCTGACGGCGATGGAAACATGGTTTCTTACATACAAAGCAACTACATGGGTTTTGGCTCAGGCATAGTAGTACCAGAAACAGGCATAGCTCTTCAAAACAGGGGACATAATTTTAATTATGACAACAATCATGACAATTGTCTAGCTCCTCACAAAAAACCATACCACACAATAATACCCGGATTCATAACTCATGGCTGCAAACCAGTAGGACCTTTCGGAGTTATGGGAGGATTTATGCAGCCACAGGGCCATATGCAGGTAGTTATGAACATGATAGATTTTAACTTAAATCCACAGGAAGCACTGGATGCACCAAGATGGCAATGGATCAAAGACAAGAATATTGAAGTGGAATACGATGTTCCCGTTCATGTTGTTAAAGAACTTATAAAAAAAGGACATGAAATAAAAATACAAACAGATGAAACATCTTTTGGAAGAGGGCAGATAATAATCAGAACAGAGGAGGGGACTTTGTGCGGCGGCACAGAAAAAAGAGCCGACGGTCACATAGCAGTGTGGTAAAATGAAGACTTTGATTGTGTATTATTCAGCTTACAGAAAAAATACCGAAAAAATAGCAGAATGTATGGCAGGACAATTTAGCGGAGATTTAGTACATGCAAAAGACTACAATGAAAATGATATTGATAATTACGACATGGTAGGGTTTGGTTCAGGCGTTTACAATCAAAAAATGCATCCGTCAATTTTTAAAGCAATTGAAAAATCAAATTTATAAAACAAAAATACTTTTGTTTTTTCAACAAGTGCTGTTGGTATAAAAAAGTACAATAATGACGCTATAAAGCTTCTTTTAGACAAAAACGCAAAAGTTGTAGGAAGCTTTTCCTGCAGAGGCTTTTTTACAACAAAAATTTCTTGATATCTTTGGAGGCACTGCAAAAGGTCATCCTAACAATGTGGATTTTCAAAATGCAGAAAAATTTGCAGAAAACATTATAAAGGAAATCAATTAATATTTAACATTAAAAATATACACAAATGTTATTAATTGCCGATATGTTATAAAATAATTGCATGATATAATCATTTATCTATGTATATTTAAATTTGCAAGGAGATAAAATGACAAAAGAATTATCATTAAAGAACTTAATTCACAAAGATGAAAAAAGATATTTTACAGTGGCACTGATAGTCAGCATTATAATTTATGTATCATTACTATTTTATTTGGAAGGATTGGGAGTGCTTTTATTATTAACTGCAATTTCTTTATTTTCAAATGGATTAATGATAGCCCGCATTAGGACAAACGGAGTACGCTTAAGTGCTAATCAATTTCCTGAGGTTTATAATAAAGTTGTTGAATTATGTAACTCTATGGAAATACAAAGTATTCCAGAAGTTTATGTAATTGAATCAGGCGGAATATTAAATGCATTTGCTGCAAAATCATTTAGAAAGAATATAGTTATTTTATATTCAGACATATTTGATTTGATAAATACTGAAAACAATGATGAATTATCATTTATAATTGCTCATGAGCTTGCTCATATTAAAAGGCGGCATGTAGCTAAACATCTGTTTATTTTGCCGGCTATGTGGATTCCTTCGCTTGGAAATGCTTATTTAAGAGCTTGCGAATATACCAGTGACCGCATTGCTGCTTATTATATCAATAATTCAGAAGCTTCTATGAATGCACTGACAATACTTGCAATAGGCAAGACATTGTTTAATAAGGTTAATCGTGATGAATATCTTCTTCAACACAGCAAAAATAAAGGTTTTTTAAATAAAGTAGCTGAAAAAAGCTCCACACATCCTTCATTGCCTAAAAGAATTTATGAAATTAAAAACTATTTTGAGAATAATTTTAATCCCATTGAAAAGAATTTTAAAAAAATATTATCATCATCAATGTTAGTTCTTGTGGTAGGTATTATAGCATTTATTGTAATAAAGTATAACAATAATATAATGATGGCAGCAGATAACTTTTTATCAGATACACTTGTTGAAGAAGACGCAACAGCTATTACTGAGGCAGTAGCTGAGAGTGATGTTGAAAGGGTCAACGAATTATTAAATGATGGAATGTATGCTGATGTACAGGACATGGACGGATGGACGCCACTAATGTGGGCAGCTCAAGATGGTGATGTTGAAATTATGAATATTTTAATCCGGGCAGGAGCCGATCCAAACATGGTTGATTATTATGAAGAAACAGCGTTAATAAGAGCCATATACAGTCAAAATGTTGAAGCAATCAATTTATTGCTATTATCTGGCGCTGATCCAAATATGGCTGACTCTTCTGGTTGGACTCCATTGATGTTTGCAGCAGCCAACGGTGTTATTGAACCTGTTGAAGCATTATTAAATGGCGGTGCTGATCCGGAATTAAAAGATGCAAATAATTTTTCTGCATTTTTATATGCAAAAAAATACGGATACAATGATATTGCAGATTTATTAAAACAGTAATAAGAGAATTAAATTCATGTGATAAATAAATTAAATCTATAGCTAAGAGCTGAGAGAAATTCTCAGCCTTTTTTTATTAAAGGAACATAACGTACTGGTAAATCGTCTATTTATATGTTAGGCTATATTATGAAGAGCTTTGCATTAATAATATGGTGTATATCAATTTAACTGTTTTAATAGAGGGGGGATAGTAGTGAGAAAATCAATACTTTTATTTGCGGTGATATTAATGACATTAGTTCTTGTGGGGTGCTCTTCAAATTCCATGAAAGAACCGCCGGAGTTAGTAATTAATATTGGGGATAAGGAAATTGAATATATTTCAGCTAAAAATAAATGGAATGGAAGTATTTATGATAGAGAAGATACATTTGTTACAATATTAAAGGAACAAAAAGATATTCCTGTTTTTGAAAATGACAGCATTGTTGAAATAGCTTTTAAAAGCAATCCACCTGGCAAATTTACTGTTTCGGATATTTTAATTGATAAAAACGGACGGCAAATTTATACGGACAAAGAAATAAAAAATATTCCCGTAGAATTAGTTGACGGTAAGTATGCTTTTGAAATAGAGAATCATTTTGCCTCAGCCTTAAGTTCATATTATGAGCCAAATAAACAAGAATTGAGAGGATTCAGGATGATTGCTTCCTGGGGTGAAAATGAATGTGAATATGCTTTTGTTATCAAGACATATTCTGCTTCAGAAAATATAAACCGAAAAAATTAATTAATAAATTAATAGCAATGTAAATACCTGAAAGTTTTAAATATCACATTAAAATATTGTTTAAATTTAAGGAGAAATTATGAAAATTAAAAATGTATATTTAATATTACTTATTATTTCACTATCAATATTTGGATTAGTGGGTTGTAATAAGAATGATTCTAAAAATGAAGAAATTGGAAGTGATACTGGTTCTGGATCAAGCTTCAAAGCCACTCATAAAGTAGAAATAGAAGTAGAAAACTATGGAACTATTTATGTTGATTTAGATGCAGAGAGTGCTCCGATTACAGTAAATAATTTTGTTAAATTAGCTGAAGAAGGTTTTTATGATGGATTAACATTTCATAGAATAATTTCCGGTTTCATGATTCAAGGAGGCGACCCTCTGGGGAATGGCAGGGGTGGTTCAGATGAGAAAATTAAAGGTGAATTTGCTGAAAACGGAGTAAATAATACGTTGTCTCATACAAGAGGAGCCATATCCATGGCTCGTTCAGATGATTATGACAGCGCCAGCTCTCAATTTTTTATTGTTCACGAAGACAGTACTCCATTAGATGGCAGCTATGCGGTTTTTGGTTATGTTACAAAGGGAATGGATATCGTTGATAAAATATGTGCCCAGACACCGGTGCAAGATAAAAATGGAACCGTACTCAAAGAAAATCAGCCGGTTATTAAATCAATTAAAGTAATAAAATAATATGATAGGGTTCATTCCGGCAAAGAAAAAGAAAAAATCAGGATGTTTTATTAGTTCGAGTTCCTGAATCCAGAGGGGGTAATACAGTGAATGATTTGTTAAAACAAAGATGTGAACTGTTTGTAAGAAACAGAGATGTAATGAAGGAAAATTTCAGATGGGAAAATTCAATGATGTTTCCGTTATGTGCAAGTATTTACACAGAACGCGGATTGGAAATGCATGCAGACAAAATTAAGCTGTGCAAGGAAATAATAAAGACTAATACAGGAATTTTTTCAAGCTTTAAAGGTATTCCATTTATGGCTTTGGTAACATTGCTTTCTTTAGAAGATTATCCTGAAAGAAAGTTTTCAGAAGTATTAAAAGTATATGATATTTTAAGAAATGAATTTCATTCGTCATCATATTTGCCTTTATCAGCATTCATTATTTCATATATATCAGAAACCGATGATTACGGGAGAATAGCTAAAAAATCCAAGGACATTTATAACAAGATGAAAAACGAACATCCATTTTTGACTTCAAATGAGGATTGCAGTTATGCGGTATTAACTGCATTAAGTAATTTAAACGAAGATGAAGCTATAAAGGAAATGGAAAAATGCTACCATATTTTAAAAAGTAAATTTTTCTCATCAAATGCTGTGCAGTCACTTAGTCATATTTTGGTCTTAGATGAAAAAAACGCAGTTGACAAATGTAATATTACCATTGATATTTTCGATAAATTAAAAGAAAAAAATTGTAAATTTGGAACCGGCATTGAACTTTCGGTGTTAGGCTTGCTTGCCATAACAACAGAAGATATTGATACAACAATTAATGAAATAGTTGAAGTAAATGAATATCTTTCATCTATTAAAGGCTTTGGCACTTTTGGAATAGGAAAGACTCAAAGGATTATGTATTCAGCTATTTTAGTTTCACAAGAATATCAAAAACAATTTTCTAAACATGCAATGAATATTGCAGCAGTTAACAGCATAACAAACTTAATTATTGCACAACAAGCTGCCATGACAGCAGTTATAGCATCCAGTGCAGCTGCTTCATCAGCAAATTCTAACTGATATTAGACTATAATTTCATATAAATAGCAATTCGTATTGCAAGTATGCTCATTGTAGGATAAAAATGTATAAAGGAGTAGAAAATGAAAGATAGAAATATTAATGTTAACACTGAAGAATATAAAAAACCCAATGATGATGAAATTAAGAAAATGCTTTCTAAAGAGCAATATGATGTAACCCAAAAGAATAACACAGAACCTCCTTTTCAAAATGAATACTGGAGCAATAAAGAAAAGGGCATATATGTTGATATAGTTACCGGAATGCCTTTGTTTGTATCTTCTGATAAATATGATTCCGGCTGCGGCTGGCCCAGCTTTACTAAACCAATAGATAAAAACGCTATTGTTTATAAAAGAGATACATCCCATGGAATGGAGAGAACAGAAGTCAGAAGTAAAAACGCTGAATCTCATTTAGGTCATGTTTTTTCAGATGGGCCTATTGAAGAAGGCGGTTTAAGATATTGTATAAACAGTGCATCATTGAAATTCATACCATTGTCTCAAATGGAGGAAAATGGATACGGCGATTATATTGAATTGATTGATGTAAAATAGAGTGACTTACCATTTGAATTATTGTTAAATATAGAGTGGGATATTATGAGTGATATAAATAATTTAAAACCAATAAAAAGAAGCAAATGTCGGTTATTAGTAGGGAAAGTTTATTATACATTGTCCCGTTACTTGTTATGGCATTGTGGAAAATTTAAATTTGCTAATCAGAAAAGTGAACAATCATTAAAATTTGAGTGTTATTCACATATGTCTCCGCTATTTAGAGAATTAAAGGAAGTAGATATGCAATATCAGTATAATAAAATCATTAACCTGAAAATAGCTATAAAAAGGATTGATGGTATTATTATTAAACCTGGAGAAACATTTAGCTATTGGAAGCTAATCGGCAAGCCAACATCAAAAAAAGGGTATGTTCCTGGAATGGTATTGTATTGTGGCAATTACACTATGGGTATTGGAGGAGGGTTATGCCAACTTTCAAATTTGATTTATTGGATGACTCTTCACACTCCATTGACTGTTGTAGAACGTTACCGTCATTCTTTTGATGTATTTCCTGATTCAAAACGCACGCAGCCTTTTGGCAGCGGAGCCACATGTGTTTATCCATACAGAGACTTAATGATTAGAAATGACACTGCAGAAGACTTTCAGCTAAGAGTTAATGTAGGACATTCTTTCCTGAAAGGCAGCTGGTTATCAAACAATAAACCAATTTATACATATGAAATATTTGAAAAAAACCATCAGTTCAAGAGTGAATTCTGGGGTGGCTTTAGCAGGCACAATGAATTGTACCGCAGACGATACACCATAACAGGTGAAATAATAGATGAAGAATATATAACAGAGAATCATGCTTTAATGATGTATTCACCGTTTTTAGAAACAGATTCAGATGTGGGAAAAGTTCATGAATAAAGAACGAAGCGGGTTTATAAGTAAAATTATACAATGATGATGGGATAATTTTATTTTAGCTATTCAATAAATTATTATAAAGGTGGTTTATATGAAAAAGAAAAATATTTTTGTAGTATTCATTTTTATAGTAGCAATATTTATGATTTTTTTAAACAGAATAAATAAAAATGAAAAAGGTATTCCCGATAAAACAGGCTCATGGGCACAAATTAATCAAAATATACAAAGAAGCAGTAATTGGCAGCAATTTGTAAAAGACAGTGAATTTAAGCTGGGTGAAAGAAGGGTGAAGGGAAGCTGGAATACTCCAAACGGTAAAGAAGATTACTATGAAATTAAGTTTGGAACATATCCAAGCCTTGATGGATCAACAGTTGCAATACCAATGGCAGTTGAATTTGCAAGGCAGCACCTGGGATTTTCAGATGAAGATGCCAATGATTTTGCTTCATTTTCAACAACTCATTATGCATATGAAAATTTAATATTGAAGCAACCTAACACGTTGGGGATGATAAGAACCACCAATACTTTTTTAGATGAATATCACCCTGTTGATTTAATTATTGTAACTGAGCCTTCAGATGAAGAAATTAATTTAGCAAAAGAAAAAAATGTTGAAATGATAATAGAACCTGTTTGTTATGATGCATTTGTTTTCATAACACATAAGGATAACGCTGTTGATAATCTCACTATTGATCAAATACAAAAAATATATTCCGGTGAAATTACAAATTGGAAAGAGGTTGGGGGAAATAATCAAGAAATCAAGGCATATCAAAGAGAACAAAATTCAGGCAGCCAGACTGCTATGGAAAATTTAGTAATGAAGGGTATACCTATGCTTCCGCCAAATATAATTAAGATTGCAGCAGGAATGGGAATGCTTGTTGATGTTGTCGGAGAATATGAGAACAGCCAGGCAAGTATAGGATATACATATAAATATTACATAGATACTCTATATAAGAATGAAAACATTAAAGTTCTTAAGGTGAATGGTGTTTCACCTGAAAATGAAAATCTAAAAAATAAAACGTATCCATTCACTACTAATTATTATGGGGTTATACGCAAGGAAGATGAGCAAAATACTGCAGGTAAGTTTTTAAAGTGGATGTTGTCGTCAGAAGGACAGAAATGCATTGAACAAGCAGGCTATATACCATTAAACTAAAATTAGGTTAGAATATACTCTTTTTTTATAAAACAAAACTTTTAATAATGTAAATATGAGACTATGATTAAATTGAACTTTGTAATTTACTTTAATAATCTTGATGGCAACTCCATCTGGAGGTACAATGAAAAAAATCATTCTATTAGTTTTAATTATGATGTTGTTAACATCAGCATGCACTAAAAATGTGCAAAATACTGTTAGCAAGGCAAGTGGTAATGTAGCGAAAGAAGCAGATAATAATAATACTGCACTTGAAAGTACTGAAAACGTTGCCTTAGATTCAGAAGTTGATTATTCTAAATTACATGAATTCGTTGCTTTAAATACAGAAGTTGATTATTCTAATTTAAATGAATTTGTAAAGCAATATGAAAAATTTGCAGGAGGCAATTTAAATGATTTAACGCCGGTATTTTTTACTATAGGTATTTTACACGAGCTAAATAAAGATGAAGAGTTTAAAGATGATAATTTTTATACAATGCCTTATGAAAAGGTAAAAGAGATGGCACCTTTGTTTTTTAATGATGAGCTCATTAAATATTATGAAAATGATCTTTATGCTTCGGATTTTAACACATATAAGGATATCATTCTTGAACCATTTGAAATATGTGACAGTGGCAAAGAAATAAGTGTTTTATATGGTCGGTTCATAAATGATGAAGAGGGCAGATGTCATTGGCTTTACCCTGTCAGATATACAGTAGAACCCTATATTCTTAATGAAGATGAAATACCCTTGATTTTTTCTGACGTTTTTAAAGACGGAGAACAAAGATATAGAATACTAAATGTTGAAAATTATGATTTTAAAATGGCTGAAGAAATATATTCAAGCAATGGATATAGTGAGCTTTTTGAGCAAAAGGAATATGAAATATACAGCCCAGAAGATATTATCGAAATGTCAAAAAGAGTAAACAGCAAAATTTATAATGAATTAAATGCAACATATATACTTAAAAATGATATAGATATGAGCAATGTTGATGGGTTTTTACCAATTGGAAAGAGCAATTCATATAAATATCCTGATCATAGGGATCCAAATAGCAATGGATTTTCAGGAATTCTTGAAGGAAATAATTATACAATATCTAATTTAACCTACATGGGGGAATCTTCCGATAGTGATTTGACCGAATTTATTGGATTTTTTTCTATTTTGGGTAAGGGTGCACATATTAAAAATTTAAATATAGAAAATGCCAAAATAGGATATAAAAATGAATGTTCTAATGTATCAGCAGGAATACTTGCAGGTAGGATTATATGTACAAAAATTGAAAACTGTAGCGTCAGTGGAACGGTTAAAGGAATTTATGATGTAGGCGGACTTGTTGGTTCTTCATCATTTGATTTAGAAGATATATACAGTGAAATTATAAATTGTAAAGCAGATGTAGAAGTATTTGGCGAGAATTGGATTGGAGGTTTATTAGGCAGTGATTACAGGACGATTGTAAGAAATTGCAATGTAGAAGGAATAGTTACATGTGATAAATTTACCAATAGCGCCAATATGCCAATAGGTATTGGAGGACTTATCGGTCACAATATTGAGGCTGAAATAAGAAACTGCGGAGCAGATGTATGGGTTAAAACAATGGTAAATGCAAGCTGTGTCGGCTCTTTTGCTGGGTTAAATGAAGGATATACATATGGGTGTTTTTATAATTCCGATATTTCTAACTGGAAGGCTATAGGAGACAGTCCAAGAGAAGAATTTCAAAATAATATAGTTGGTCTTTCCAATGATGAGTATAGCAATAGGATGTTAATTTATCCGGAGTTTTATCCTTTATTTGAAAAAGCAACAGAGGCCTGGGGATGGTTCTGGGTTGATACTATGCCATTAGAAGTAACATATGCATATGGCCCTAACGGTGAAATCACAGTAGAACACAAAGAATATAACGAAGTTGATTATAAAGGTATAGAAACATTGAAAGATTTGGAGAACTATTTAAAGACAATTTTTTCGGATGAAAAGGTTGAAGGCATGCTTAAATCGGGCAGGTATTTTGATGTAGACGGTAAATTGTGTACCGTTGCTATGGGGAGAGGTACTAATAACAGCTATGGCAAAATAGTTGAGGTAAATAAAAACATTATAAATGACACCAAAATCGAGTATATTGTTCATGTTGAAAAATTTGGTGATTATCAAGAGTTAAAGGGATATGAAGAATTCACTTTTGTTTACGAAAAAGAAGGGGACAGATGGGTATTTACTGAATTTCCTGCTTGGTGGTAAATTAATTAACTATCAAAAACAATAACCCCATCTACAGAGACAAATACAAACAAATACAAACATAAACATAAACTATTAAATGAGGATGGAAATTATTATGAAACTTATTATAATATTTGGACCACATGCAGTGGGTAAAATGACTATAGGGCAGGAGTTGGCCAAAATCACTAAACTTAAATTATTTCACAATCATATGACAATAGATATAGTCAGTGAATTATTTGAAAACATACCCAAGGAAAGAAACAGACTAATAAACCTTTTTAGAAGAGAAATATTTGAGGCATATTCTAAAAGTGAAGAATATGGAATGATTTTTACATATATGTGGGCTTTTGATCGTAAAGAAGACTGGGAATATATTGAATATGTTGAAAATTTATTTTCTTCCAGAGGAGCAGAGATATGTTTCGTTGAATTAGAAGCAGATTATGATCTGAGGATTGAGAGAAATAAGACTGATAATAGACTTCTGAATAAGCCTACAAAAAGAAACATAGAAAAATCTGAATCATTATTTATAAGTTTAGAAAATATGTATAGATTAAATTCATTTGATGGGGAAGTAGCAAAAGAAAATTATATAAGAATAGACAATTCAAATCTACGGCCGGAAGAAGCAGCTTTAATTATAAAAAATAAGTTTTCGCTTATTTAGTACATAGAAAGTAGGTTTTATGAAAATATACATAGCATTATTCATATTATCAATTTTAGTTCCGTTCCTATTTTGGCAGAACAATAATATTGATATAACAAGATTTAATTATATAAATAGTAAGATTCCAGATAATTTAAGCGGTTTGAAAATTGTGCATATATCTGACTTGCACAACAAAAATTTTCATGGAAAATTAACAAAGATAATTAAAAAAATAAATCCTGATATTATCTTTATAACTGGAGATTTAATAGACAGAAGAAAAACAAATGTAGCTTTGGCAGTCAAATTTGTAAAAGAAATTGTTACAATTGCACCTGTATATTATGTTTCCGGCAATCATGAACAGTTATCAGGAAATTATAAGGAACTAAAAAAAGAATTAAATAATTTACACGTTATAATAGTGGATAATTCTTATACTAAAATTAATATCGAAGGTAGTGAAATTGGCTTGTTAGGTATTGCTGATCCTGCAATTAACCAAAATGAAAAAACATATCATATTGAAAACAATACAACATATATGAGAAATACATTACATGAGCTAACTCACTACATTAAAACAGATTTTAATATACTTTTATCTCACAGACCTGAGCATTTTGAAATTTACAAAGAATTTAATGTAGATTTGGAATTCAGCGGTCATTCTCATGGTGGTCAAATAAGAATTCCTTTTTTAGGAGGGATTTTGTCTCCAAACCAAGGTTTTTTTCCAAAGTATTCAGAAGGAATGCATAGGGAAGGCTTAACATCTATGGTTGTAAGCAGAGGATTGGGGAATAGTCTCTTTCCCTTTCGAATATTCAATCAACCGGAATTAATTGTTGTTGCTCTAAATAAAGAATAAATGCAGTGTTATAAAATATTTTATGTACACTTTAACCAGTACTTAACTTAAAAATATTTAACAAGTGTCATGACATATTAATTAATGTTTTTATTATATAATTCAATAAACAATTTCAAAATCAAAATGAGATTTTTCAGATTTATGCAAGTTAACAATCTATACATGACAGCAAATTGTATATGATGAAATTTTAGAAATATTCCTGTGGAAATAGTGGAGATTTGACATTTTAAGAGAAAAATGTGCAAAAATCTCCACTTCAAAGGACCTTTTAAATGTCGCAAAATAGATATTTTGCGACAAAAGGAATTCTAAAAAAAGGGGAAGGTTCTAAATATATTGAAATTTAAACGTTTATTGAATTGCAGTCTCTCAACGTTTTTTTGCTTTTAATAATTAATTTTTACAGTTCTGTTGACAACTTTTATATTATTTTTGATTTAGCTTTTCTGATATCATTTTTAAATTGCAATTTTAGTTTTCGATTATTGTTTTGACAAATATTTTTACTTATTTAGTTTTTACTGCAGTTATAAATTTATGTTAAACATTCTTTAAATGTTCAAAATTTCAAAGCTTCAAAATGCGTTTAAACAAAAGATATTTTCCTTGTCAAGTATTTATACCTTTTGATTTTGTTAGCCAATGCTTTGACCTGCTAATTTGCACTTCATGGATAATAACTCTTCAATTTTTATCTTAAAAAACGAGGCCGTAAAATGCGTTTAAACGAAAGATATTTTGTTTGTCGATATTTATACCAATGAATTTTATTATTAATGTTCTATTTTGAGGTTATTATTATTAATTGAGCAAATTAATTAGCTCATGTAAAATTTTTTGATTAAAATTCATGATTCAATTTGTATTATTCGAAATAATAATTAAATTTGCAGTTTCCATTGCATTTAATGTAAATTTTGTCTATAATTGTATTATAATTATTTTGCGACATTTTTGCAAAGGAGAAACTATGTACATAAATTACAGTGACCTATGCCCTGCTCCCATGAGCAATTTTTTAGAATATCTTTTGTCCATCAGAGGTAAATCAGAAAAAACAGTTAACGAATATTTTCTTGATCTCCGCACTTTTTATAGATTTCTTGTAATGAGATACAAATTAAGCGACAATATTGATGTGTTTGAAGATATAGACATTTCCCTGGTGGACATTGACACCATCAAAAAAATTAAGATCATGGACCTTCACTCCTTCATAGGTTATATTGACAGGGAAAGAAACAACTCCAACAGGACTAAAGCAAGAAAAATCGCATGCCTGCGTTCTTTTTTCAAATATTTGTATTCAATTGTAAAACTTATTCCGGAAAATCCGGCATTAGACCTTGAAACTCCAAAGAAAAACAGCCGTCTTCCAGTTGCCTTGTCACTGGATGAATCAAAAAATCTTCTTACATCAATAAACGGCTCAAACGAAAAGCGCGATTATGCAATCATTACTCTCTTTTTGAACTGCGGACTGCGTTTGTCTGAACTCATAAGTATTAATATTGATAAAATCAAGGGAGACACTCTTACGGTTGTTGGAAAAGGAAATAAGGAAAGGACAATATATCTCAATGATGTATGTGTACAAGCAATTGAAGAATATCTGGAAGTCAGGCCTGATCCTAAGCCCGGTCATGAAAAGGCACTTTTCATCAGCAACAGAAAAAGCCGGTTTTCGCAAAAAGGTGTCCAGCACATGGTTGACAAGTACCTGGCTGAAGCTGGATTGTCAGGTAAGCACTACTCTCCTCACAAGCTTCGCCACACAGCTGCAACGCTCATGTATCAATACGGTCATGTGGATATTCGAACTCTGCAGGAGCTCCTTGGTCATGAAAGTGTTTCAACCACACAAATTTACACTCATATAAATAAAGAACAGCTGCGGGATGCAGTTAAATTAAATCCGTTAAATTTAGAAGAATCTGAAACATAAAAGGACTGTTGCATTAAGTTCATGTCATCCTGAGGGGTAGCGATGGATCTCATCTTTTGAAGTATGAGATTCTTTTTGGCTAGGCCTCAGAATGACACGATAGTAATCACTATGCAACAGTCCCTTTATTACTGCCTTTCTTTTCTTGCCTTCTGCAGTTTTTTAAGTGCTTTTTTTGACCCTCTTGCAATATCTTTTTCTAATTTTCTATCTGCAAAGCTTGTAAATAAAGAATTCAAATCATAATCTTCCGGATACAGCTCTGAAGCCTTAAATTCCAATTTGATTTGTTTTACATTCACTTCCATAAACTTATTACTATATAAGACTGTTACATTGTTGAATTCGTCTTTTGGTTTATAAATCAAGCCGCTTTTTTTGTATTCTGTCAAATAAACTTTGTCGCCAATATCATAATCATAATTTTCATATGGAACATTTTCTGTAATCTCTTGTTCGATTCTTATTTTATTTTTACTTACAAAGTTGTAATTGTAATCTTTGTTTTTAATATAATGTTCTGCTCTTTGTATTACGTCTTCATGAATACCCATTTTTTTAGAAATCCACAATGCGTTGCTCTTTCCTGATTCGCCAATTGACAATTTATATAATGGTTCTAAAGTATCGCTGTTAAAAAGCATTGCAGCATTTTGAAAATCGCTGTGTCTTAATGAAAAGTTTTTAATTTCGCCGTAATGTGTTGTTGCAACGGTTATGGCGCCTCTATGATATACTTCTTCTAATATGGAAATAGCCAGTGCTGCACCTTCGTTTGGTTCAGTTCCGCTTCCTATTTCATCAAAAAGTAAAAGAGTTGATTTATTTGTTTCTTTTATGATTTCAGCAATGTTCTTTATGTGGGAAGAAAATGTACTCAATGCATTTTCAATGCTTTGATCATCACCTATATCTGCAAAGATGTGACTGAATACTGAAATTACACTTCCTTTTTCACATGGTATATGAAAACCTGATTGTACGGCTAATGTCAACAATCCCACAGCTTTTAACACAACAGTCTTGCCGCCGGCATTAGGTCCTGTTATAACAAGTGTTCTGTAATCCTTTCCCACCGAAAAGTTCAAAGGTACAACTTTTCCTTTAAGCAGCGGATGTCGACCATTTATTATATTTATATAACCATAATCATTGATGTCCGGAGAAATGCCTCCTATGGATATGCTGTATTTTGCTTTGGCTAAAATCATGTCATATAAACCTATTACTTCTACATTTGTTTTTAATTCATTTATATACTCACGAACCATGCCTGTTAAATAACATAAAATCTGATATTCTTCATTTGACTCTTCAGCCCTTAGCTGCATTAGTTCTGCTGTCAGCTTGCTCACCATGGATGGTTCAATAAAAACAGTTGAACCTGTAGAAGAAGTGTCTACTAGAATTCCATCAACCTGATTTTTGTAGGATGATTTAATTGGTATGGTAAATCGTCCATTTCTTTTTGTCACAAAGAAATCCTGTATTAAAATTTTATTGTTTGCTGATTTTAAAAACCCCTCCAGTTTTTCTTCTATTTTAATTTCTGCGTTTTCAATGAGTCTTCTTATCCTTTTCAATTCTTTCGTTGCATTTGAGTCAATAACATTATTGTGAATAGAATTATTTATTTCTTCTTCAACGTTTTCAAGCTCTCGTATTGAATAACTGTAACTCATTAATGTTGGAGCAAAAAATTCTTTATCTTTCATGTAAAACTTTATTTTTCTGCATCCTCTCAAAAAGTCGGATACATTACTTAATTGTTCAGGGTTTAAAACACCATCTTTTTCAACGTTTATAATAATATTATCAATGTTGACTATGCCTTGCAGTGGAACAGTGCTGCTTTCCAGAAGTATTTTTCCTTCTGAAGTTTCAAGAAGTCTATTTTTGACAGTCTGAATATTTGAAGAAGGCAAGAGCTTTTGGATCATATTTTTTCCAAGATTGCTTACACAAAAATCTTTTACAATATTTTTTAATTCTTCAAATTGTAATTTTGTTAAGGTTGTATTATTCATTTTCATTCCTTTCTTATTTAAAAAAATAAGCTATGGAAGTACCAGGTAGACATTTAGTTGCACAAAAATAGCTGCGGATATCTCCACAGCTATATATTTTCTCTATTTTTAAAAGGAAATATAACATTATAAATAATGCTTCAGTAGTGTGATTGTATCTTCCATAGACAATGATAATAAGCAAATTCAAATAAGCGTGACATTTTCGTTATCACAGCTTTTGCTTATTATATATTAATTTAATCTATTGGTTAGATACACTCTCTAACATAAAATTCTCCTATTGATCACTTAAAATCTATAATCTACCTTTAAATTTATTATATTCACTGAAATGATGAATGTCAATAAAAACTTAATATATTATTCTACATTCATAGGAACTTTAATCACATCACCGGGATGAATAGAAGCATTATAAATGCTGTTTTCATTAGAAATTTCGTAAACCAGTTCCCTTATGTCCGCATTGCTGTCAGCAGCATAGCTTGATGCAATTGACCAAATTGTATCTCCGTACTGAACAGTTACAATGTCAAACTGCGGTATGTCTTTGGAATATGCATTAAAAGTTGCAGCAAATGTAAAAACAAGCATGCTGATTGATAATATTGATAAAAACATAAATCTTTTAAACTTTTTCATATTGGTTACTTTGTACTTGTTAAATATTATCATAATTCACCTCGAACATATTTTCTGTATTAATTCTAGCAGAACATCTGTTCGATGTCAACATGTTTTTGAAATTTTCTCAAACAAATGTTTGATTTATTATGAAAAGTATGGTAATATAAAGAAAAACAAAAGAGGTGGAACCATGAATTATGAAGGCTTAAGCGATAAGCAAGTTAAAATACTGCAATACATAAAGAATGAGCTGGCGCTGAGAGGTTATCCCCCGTCAATCCGTGAAATCTGCAAAGCTGTAGGTTTAAGCTCTACTTCTTCAGTACATGCGCACTTGAGCACATTGGAAGAAAAAGGTTATTTAAAAAAAGGAACAAACAAACGACGAGCTCTCGAACTTATTGATATAGATGATATTTGCTGCAATCTTCCCAAAAAAGAAATTGTGAATGTTCCAATTATAGGTACAGTTACCGCCGGAGCTCCCATACTTGCCGTTGAAAATGTTGATGACACTCTTCCTATTTCCGTAGACTTTGTAGGAAACAAGGAATCTTATGTGCTTAAAGTAAAAGGTGAAAGCATGATTGAAGCAGGAATTTTAAACGGCGACTTTGTAATTGTAAACTCTCAGAATACTGCAAAAAACGGAGACATAGTTGTTGCTCTCATAGATGATGAAGCAACAGTAAAAACTTTTTACAAGGAAAAAGACCACATTCGTCTGCAGCCTCAAAACAGCACAATGGATCCTATTTTAGTAAAAAATCCTTATATCCTAGGTGTTGTAAAAGCAGTTGTTCGCAAATATTAACAGATTTATATTAATTATAAAAGGAAGCTTTCAGTACAATCAGCTTCCTTTTTTTATGCTACAGATTACTAATAATATTTTTCACTTCTCCAAACTCCATCATTTTTTCAAGAGACAACATTACACCCAACTTGCAGTGGTCATAAAACAACCCACCCTGTATGTATGCTATGTATGGAGGTCTCATTGGTGCATCGGCGCTTAATTCTATTGATGAACCCGATACAAAGGCACCGGAAGCCATGATTACCTGGTTTGAGTATCCCGGCATATCCCATGGAACAGGTGAAACATGAGCATCAACAGGTGAGGCGTTTTGAACTGCTTCACAAATTTTGACAACCATGTCCTTGTTGTTGAACTTAATTGCTTGAACAATATCGCTTCTTTGTTCCTCCAGTGCAGGAGTAACTTCAAATCCAAGCGAACTGAAAACTCCTCCGAACAACATTGCACCTTTTACTGCTTCGCTTACTATGTGTGGAGCAAAGAAAAGTCCCTGCAGTGTGTTTCTGGTTGTACCAAATGTAAGACCTATTTCCTTTCCAACTCCCGGTGCTGTAAGACGATTAGCTACACGGTCTATTATTGCTTTTTTACCTGCCACATATCCTCCGGAAAGAGCAATTCCTCCTCCTGGATTCTTGATCAAAGATCCTACTATTACATCGGCTCCTATGTCAGAAGGTTCAATTTCATCTACGAATTCTCCGTAACAGTTATCAACCATTATATAAATGTTAGGATAAACTTTTCTGATTTTTGCTATTGCATTTTTTATTTTTTCAAGTGTAAGAGCAGGTCTGAAGCTGTATCCTGTGGAGCGTTGAATCATGAGAAGCTTTGTCTTCATAGTAACAGCCTTTATTGCACTTTCCCAATCGATGTCGTTGTTGTAAAGAGGAATTTCCTTGTATATTATTCCTGCTTCTTTCAAATTGCAGGGCTCATTTCCTTCTTCGCCAAGAACAGTCAATAATGTGTCATATGGACGTCCTGATATAGCAATGGCTTCGTCGCCATACTGAAGTATAGCTGACAATGTAAGATAAAGAGCATGTGTTCCTGAAGCTATAGAAGGTCTTACAAGTGCATCTTCAGTATGAAAGACAGAAGCAAATATTTTTTCTGCTTTTTCTCTACCTACATCATCGTATCCATATCCCGTGTTCCAGTAAAAGTTTGTGTAGTCAAGCTTGTGTTCCTGCATTGCATAGATTACTTTATATTGATTTGCTTCCCTTATTTTTTCGATTTTATCAAAATAATTTTCTTTTAAATCTTTTTCGATTTTTGTTACATAATTATAAACAGTTTCGCTTATGCCAAACTGTTTACATAATATTTCTTCTGTCGACATTTATTACTCCTCTATAATTTCGTTGCTGAAAAGTCTTACCTGCTTGTATGGCAGTATTGACGTTATTGCATGTTTGTAAACAAGCTGCTGTCCCTTGTCTGTTTCAATAAAAACCACATAGTTGTCAAAGCCTATTACTGTGCCTGTAAGTTTATAACCGTTGTTTAAAAATATTGTTATTGTTATTTTTTCTCTTCTGACATTGTTTAAAAAAGCGTCCTGCAAATTGATTGAATTCATACAATCTCTCCTTTCATGGTTAAATAAGGTCTAGGTAATCATATATATTTTCTAAAGATGCATCAATTTTATTTACATCTTCAATGTCAAACCATTTCACATTTTCATCCTTTAAAAACCATGTGAACTGCCTTTTGGCAAAATGTCTGGTATTTTGCTTGAGAATGTTTACGGCTTCTTCAAAAGTGATGTTTCCTTCTAGAAATTCTATAATCTCTTTATACCCGATTGCTTGCATTGAAATCAGGTTTTTTTCAAAACCTTTGTCGATAAGTGATTTTACTTCTTCTACCAGTCCTTCATTTATCATTTTATCAACCCTTTGGTTAATTCTTTCATAAAGGATCTTTCTGTCCATGCTAAGACCAATAAGTATGAAGTCATATTTGCTGCTTTTTTTTCTTATGTCAGTGTTCGTTTCTGAAAACTTTCTTCCTGTGAGGTCATAAACCTCCAATGCGCGTATTACGCGCTTTACATTATTTTTGTGTATTTTTTCTGCAGATTCAGGATCAATTTTCTTAAGTTTTTCATAAAGGGCATCTTCACCGTGTTCCTTATGATAATAAGTGTAATAGTCTCTTAGTTTTTCATTGGATTTTGCATTGGAAAAATCAAGATCATAAATGAGGGAATTTACATAAAGGCCGCTTCCTCCAACAATTACGGGAACCTTTCCTCTTGAAATCATTTCGTCGATGTTTTTTTCTGCTTCTCTTTTAAAATCCGAAACAGAATAATTTTCATCGGGATAGATTAAATCAATCATATGATGTTTTATCCCCTGCATTTCCTCAGTTTTGATTTTTGCGGTACCCACATCCATACCTTTATAAATCTGCATTGAGTCTGCTGAGATTATTTCAGTGCCCAGCTTTTTTGCAAGCTCAATTGAAACATAAGTCTTTCCAACAGCAGTAGGTCCGACTATAACTATTATTTTATTACTCATTTTAAATTTCCTTTAACTTTGGATTCTTTCAAACATTTTTTCTATTTCATATTTTGTCATTTTAATTATTACCGGCCTTCCGTGAGGGCACGTATACGGATTTTCTGTTTGTTTAAGATTATCCAGCAGTGCTCTTACTTCTGATATATGCAATCTGTCTCCAGCCTTAACGGATTTGACGCATGCGTTCTTAATAATTTTGTCAAGGAGTAAGTTTAAGTTGGATTTGCCAGAGTCTTTCAACGAATCCAAAATGGTGAAAAACACGTCCTTGATATTTGAATCTACGAATATGGTCGGCACATTATTTATAAGTATAGCATTTATTCCAAAGTTTTCAACGGAAAATCCTAAATTTTCGAAAATTTCCATATTATTTGATGCTGTGCAAAAGTCATCATATGACAAATTTACAACTTCAGGCACTAAAAGTTCCTGCTTAATGATTTGTTTGTTGTTGTATTGGCCAAGGAATTTCTCGTAGTTTATTCTTTCATGGGCAGCGTGCTGATCGATCATAAACATCTGGTTTTTTTCCTGATTTTCGCAGATTATATATGTGTCCATGACAATTCCAACAACCACGAGCTCCGGAATTTTTTGTTCAGTTTGCTCCTCATGTTCTAAAAACGTGTGCTGCATGGGAATGTTTATGTCAATTTCGTCTTCTGCATAATCTAGTTGTTTTTGTTCATTTTCTTCAAAGATATCCATGTGGCATAAATCGGCATATTTATGTTTACTTGATTCTTCTTCTATAGCATTTTCAAAAATATCAATTGTGTTATTTTCAGTGAAGCTTACTTCCTTGAACTTTATGTTATCATAGTTTGAACTGTCAGAATAATCCGTATTGTCATACAGGGACGGATTGTTATCTTTATTTATTTTTTCAAATACAGAAAAATTGCTTGAGGGTTCTTTTGTTGCCCTATGTTCTTCTCTTAAATAAATATCGTTTGTTACTTCCTTCATTATGCTCTTAGAGTTTAGTGATTTGTATATGGCTCTTTTCACTTCATTTAAGATGAATTCCTCATTTTGGAAGCGCACTTCAGTCTTGGCTGGATGCACATTAACATCAACAAGTGAAGGATTTATTTCAATTTTTAAAAAGCATGCAGGATATTTATTTTTTGGCAGAAGCGTGTTGTATGCAGCCTCAATAAAATAATTTATTCTCTTGTGTTTTATGAATCTGTCGTTGACAAATACCACCTGCTGCTTTCTGTTTCCTCTGTAGTAATTAAGATTTGTTGTATAACCAGTTATTTTTATGTTGTTCTCTTCATATTCCACTTTCAGTAGTGAATTGTACAAATCCTTATCGTAGAGGCTTGAAATTGTGTTTAAAAAGTTTGTTGTCTTGGGTGTTCTGAATGCCACAGAGCCGTTGTTCACATATTTAAATGAAATATTTTGTTTGCTCAGTGCAAGTGACACAACTACTTCATTTATGCTTCCGCTTTCCGACGCATCGCTTTTTAAGAACTTTTTCCTGGCCGGAACATTGTAAAACAGTTCTGTCACCGTGATAGTTGTTCCAACAGGACATCCCACATCTTCCTTTAATTTAATTTCTCCGCCTTCAATTGACATCTTTATGCCGTAGTCATCATTTGCAGTACGTGTTATCACTTCCACATGAGCAACTGCTGCAATGCTTGCCAGTGCTTCTCCTCTGAAACCAAGAGTGAAAAGAGAATTAAGATCGTCTGATGTCTCAATTTTGCTGGTGCAGTGTCTTCTGAAGGCATCCTCAACTTCATCCTTGTTGATTCCTTTACCGTTATCTGATATTCTGACTAAACTTTTACCGCCGTTTTTAATTTCAACTATAATTTCGTCAGCTTTGGCGTCGATGGAATTTTCAACAAGTTCCTTCACTATTGATTTAGGGCTTTCAATAACCTCGCCTGCAGCAATTTTGTTGATTGTTTCGTTGTCCAACAAATGTATTTTAGCCATGGTCCACCTTCTTTAAATGTGTTTTGCCTTTTCAATTATATCATTTAAAAGTGTAAAGGCTTTAACCGGAGTTACATTGTTTATATCAATGTTTTTTATTATTTCAGAAAGTTCCTTGTATTCTTTGTTCTTGCTGTTTTCAATGGAGTCGACCTGGAACATGGAAACCTGGAATGTATCGGTTATTCTGTCTTTCTTTTTCCTTGCAAATGGTTTGTTTATGTCGCTTTCGTCAAGCTGTGATAAAATTTCCTTTGCTCTTACTACAACTTCATCCGGGAGACCTGCAAGATTTGCTACCTGGATGCCGTAGCTTCTGTCCACGCTTCCTTCAACTATTTTTCTAAGGAATATTATTTTATCGTTGTCTTCCTTTATTAAAATCCTGTAATTTTTAACACTTTTCAATTTGCTTTCAAGCTCTGAAAGCTCATGGTAGTGAGTTGCAAACAATGTCTTAGCTTTGATTTTTTTTGTGATATACTCAACAACGCTCCAGGCAATGCTTAAGCCGTCATATGTGCTTGTGCCTCTTCCGATTTCATCAAGTATGAGAAGGCTGTTTTCCGTGGCATTGTTCAGTATGTTTGAAACTTCGCTCATTTCAACCATGAACGTGCTTTGTCCCTGGGAAAGATCATCGGAAGCTCCAACACGTGTAAATATTTTGTCCAGAATGCAAAGCTCTGCGCTTTTGGCAGGAACAAAGCTTCCTATGTGAGCAAGGAGTGCTATAAGGGCAACTTGTCTCATGTACGTGGACTTACCGGCCATGTTTGGCCCTGTAATGATTGACATGCGGTGTTCTTTGTTGTCAATGTATGTATCGTTAGGAACAAACATTTCGTTTTTCATAATTTTTTCTATTACCGGGTGTCTCCCATCAACAATTTTCATGTAGCCGTTGTTGTTCATGACAGGCCTTACATAATTGTTTCTGACAGCTGCAATTGCAAGTGAATTAAGTGTATCTATAATTGCTATATTAAATGCAGTTTCCTGAATTCTAACAACCTGACTTTTAATTTGTTGTCTTATTTCAAGAAACAGTTCATATTCAAGCTTCATGAGCTGTTCATCGGCATTGAGAATTTTTGCTTCCATTTCCTTTAGTTCCGGTGTGACATATCTCTCACAGTTTGCCAGTGTCTGCTTTCTGATATAGTGCTCAGGTACATTTCTAAGATATGACTGTGTAACTTCAAGGTAATATCCGAAAACTTTTGTATAGCCAATTTTTAAGTTTTTAATTCCCGTTGATTCTCTTTCCTTGTTTTGAAGTTCAGAAATCCAATTTTTGCCGTGTACGGTTATTTCCTTTATTTCATCAAGCTCAGAGTTATAGCCTTCTTTTATAATACCTCCTTCTTTAACTGAAATTGGAGGTTCGTCAACAATTGATGAGTCTATAAGAGCATAAATGTCTCTCAGTGTATCAAAACTTTCTTGAATTTCTATAAACATTTTGGAGGAAAGTTCCGAAAGCTCACTTTTTAAATCAGGAAGGCTTGAAACAGACTGCTTCAGTGCATTCATGTCTCTTCCGTTGCAGTTTCCGTAAACTATTCTGCTTATGAGTCTTTCTATGTCATAAATGCTCTTTAAGCATTCTTTAATGTTGTTTGAAGCCATTACATTTCCATAAAGCTCTTCAACTGCATCAAGTCTCTTGTTGATTAGAACAATATTTTTTAACGGTTCTTCAATCCATTTTTTAAGATGTCTTCCTCCCATGGCTGTCATGGTATGGTCAAGGACGTGGTACAGTGTGCCCTGACCTTTTTTGCCTCGAACAGTTTCAATGAGTTCAAGGTTTTTTCTTGTGCTTGAATCAAGGTACAGATATTCTCCCACATTGTAAAAATGAAGTTTGTTAATGTGGTCAAGATTAGTTTTTTGTGTATTATTAAGGTAGTTTAAAAGCATGCCAAGAGCCATGACTGCATAGTTGTTGTCAGAAAGCCCGAATGAGTCAAGGGATACCACTTTGAAGTGTTTGAGTATTATTTCCTTGTATTCGCTGTAGCTTAGAGGCTCAGAGCATGTTATCATGGAATCAATTACATCATTATGTGTGAGCTTGTTTGAAATAATTTCTGAAGGGTTTATTTTATATAATTCTTCCTTCAAAAGATCAAATCTGTTGCTTTTTAGATCAAAATCACTTAGTGATATGTTTTCAGTTACATATAAATCTCCAGTAGAAATGTCTGTGTAGCACATGCCGAAACCCTTGTCTACATATGTGCAGCAAAGGTAATTGTTGCTTTTTTCATCAAGCATTCCCTGGTCGATTATTGTTCCTGGCGTAATGACTCTTATGACATCTCTTTTTACGATTCCTTTGGCAGCTGACGGATCTTCAAGCTGCTCGCATATAGCAACCTTGTATCCGTTTTCAATGAGCTTTGAAATGTAATTGTCAACGGCATGAAAAGGAACACCACACATGGGGGCTCTTTCTTCCTGGCCGCAATCACGGCCTGTCAATGCAATTTCAAGTACCTTTGAGGCTTTTAGTGCATCATCAAAGAACATTTCATAAAAATCTCCAAGCCTGTACAAAAGAATGCAGTCCATATACTGCTCCTTTATACTGAAATACTGCTCCATCATAGGTGTATATTTTGCCATTATGAATCCTCCCGATTACAATTAAGAATTAAGAATGAAGAGTGAAGAATTAAAAGTTTGAATTATGCATTGCACAATTCCTTCACCCATTCTTAATTCTTAACTCTTCATTAATTAAACTATTTCGCCTTCCATGTGGAATGTTTTGACGTTTGTTATTTTTACATTCACTATCTGCCCTAAAAGCTCCTCAGTTCCTTTGAAGTGAACAAGTCTGAAGTGCTCTGTTCTTCCTGTGAGGAAGTTGTCGCTTGTCTTGCTGGTGGATTCAACCAACACAGGATACGTATGTCCTATGCACTGGGAGTTTCTTTCAAGAACTATTTTGTACAGAACATCTAATAGCCTGTCAAATCTTTCGTGCTTAACTTCATCAGGTATCTGGTCTTCCATTAAAGCAGCTTTAGTTCCCTCTCTCATGGAATAAAGGAATGTAAATGCAGAATCATACTGCACATTTTTAACAACATCCACAGTTTCCAGGAAGTCTTCCTCTGTTTCTCCGGGAAAGCCTACTATGATGTCAGTAGTGATTGCAACATCTGGTATTTCTTTTTTTAGCTTGTAAACTAAATCGAGATAATGTTCCTTAGTGTATTTACGGTTCATTTTGTTCAATATATCATTGCTTCCGGCTTGAACAGGCAAATGAACATGGTTGCAAACTTTGCTGCAATGTTTTATTGCCATTATTAAATCGTCATTCAAATCCTTAGGATGGGAAGTCATGAAGCGGATTCTTTCAATTCCGTCAATTTTGTTAATTTCATATAAAAGCTCGGCAAAAGTGAACTTATTTTCAAGATTGCTTCCGTAGGAGTTTACATTTTGTCCTAAAAGCGTGATTTCTTTGCATCCGTCCTGTGCCAGTGCTTTAACTTCATTGATTATCTCTTCAGGCTCCCTGCTTTTTTCTCTTCCTCTTACATATGGAACAACGCAGTATGTGCAGAAATTGTTGCAGCCGTATGTTATGTTTACCAAAGCCTTGTATTTGAATTTTCTCTGCTTTGGCATGTTTTCATATATAAGTTCAGTGTTATCTATGATGTCAATGCTCTTATTTTTATGAACTTCGGCATTGTATATAAGGCCAGGCAATTCGTGTATTGTATTTGTACCGAAAATTATATCTACAAATGAATATTTTCTCATAACCTTTTGTCTGATATCTTCATTTTGCATCATGCAGCCGCACACGGCAACAAGCATATCCGGATTGTTTCTTTTTAATCCTTTCACTTCCCCTAATTTTCCAAAAAATTTAAGTTCAGCATTTTCTCTTATAAGGCATGTGTTAAAAATAACCAAATCGGCATTTATATCGTCATCTGTTTCTTCATATCCAATGGAGGTGAGCATTCCTGATATTTTTTCAGAATCATGCTCATTCATCTGGCAACCATAAGTAAGAATGTGATAAGTCTTTCGCTTGCCGTTCATTATAAAAAACTGCTCGTTTATATTTTTCAATTCTATTAATTTGTCGCTACTAAGTTTAGCATCATTAATGATTACTCTTTTGCTCATAATTCTCCAACTTTCTAAATATCCTATATAATTTCATCCTGAGTATTATATCATTTAATAGAAATTTGTTCAATAAAAACTCTTTCAATGTATTTATAATGAAAAAAAAGTAAACTATGAATACTGCTCTAGTATGCCTTTGAGGGCACTTGCACTGCTGCTGTGTGAGCGAGTAATAACAATTTTGTTTTTTTCAGACTCATTTACTGCACAATGTACCATTTTATGAGATGCTGTGGATGTAAAAAGAATCATCAGATCAGGGTTTCCTATCTGATCCTTTAGATTTACGGACATCTTAGTGAAAATTTTCGCTTTGAATTTATATTTTTTGCATATTTCCTTGTATTGAGCTTCCATTCGCTCATGTCCTCCAATTATTACAACGCTCATATATCCTCCTTAGGTTAGTTATAACTAACTCAACTGTAAAATTTTTTATTTATTTATTATATGTAGATTCAAAATTATTTTATATAGTTAGTATATGCTAACTTCAACCCAAAGTCAATATTGAAATAGATTGATGCTAAAATTTTATTTTATTCTAATATGAATTCCAGTTATTCTAAATTTAAAAAGTGTTGCCGTAAATCGTTACATATTTTATAATGTATGTGAACTGTAATATCATTGATAAAATATAACGGGGGAAAAAATGGCAACTATTAAAGATGTAGCTAATTTGGCAGGAGTTTCAGTTTCCACAGTTTCTGTAATAATAAACAACAAAGCAGAAGAAAGAAAAATATCAACAGCCACAAGAGAAAAAGTCGAAGAAACAATAAAACAATTGAATTATCAGCCCAGCGTTTCTGCAAGAAAATTGAGGAGCAATGAATCTAATGTATACACTGTGGGAGTTTTCTGGGCTTCTGACTTTCGCATGTCATTTTTAAGCCGGTTCATGTCAGGGCTGCAGTCAGAAATTTTAAAGCTTCAAATACCCATTGACATAGCAATATGTCCTTATGAATCTGACAAGCTGAGGTTTGAAAAAAGACTGTACAGCTTGAATACTTATAATGCAGTAATAATTGCCAATACCACTGATGACGATAATGATTATATAAATAATAATCCACTTCCCATTCCAACTGTATTGTTTAATAGAGAATCTGAAATATACCACACGGTAGGAATAGACAATGAAGAAGCAGGAAAAAAAGCAGCTGCTCACCTTATTGCTTCAGGTGTTAAATCAGTTAATATAATTTGTCAGAAGAAAAGCTATCTGGCCATGTCAAGAAGAAGCGGAGCTTTTTTAAATGAGTGCATAAAAAATAATATTAACATAAATGACATAATATATGTGGAAGGTTCAATTGCTGGCGGAGCTGAAGCAGGAAAGACTCTTATAAACAGAGGAAATCTTTCGGACGCTGTTTTTTGTGATTCAGACAGTATTGCCCAGGGGCTTATCTATGCATTAAAAGAACACAGTATTTTAGTTCCTCAGCATATAAAAGTAATGGCTGTCGGTATGGGAAATCCTGAATTCAGTAGGTTTTTCATACCTTCCATTTCAGTTGTGGATATTCCTATGGAAAAAATAGCAGCAAAATGCATGAAAATAATTACAGAGGTTGCATCTCACGAGTTAACTGTCCCCAGTCACACTATATATGAATCTGTGCTTCATGAAAGAGAATCAACACGTAGCATTAAAGCATTAAATCATAATTTATAATACATTCAATAATTTGCACAAATTATGGTTAAATTAAAAATAATCATTTTAATTTTATCAAATATGATGTAAAATACCATGGATAGAATTTGTAATATTTTAGAAAGGATTTTAAATGAATAATATAGATATTATTAACAAAAGACGAATTTTCGGTATAATTTCTCACCCTGATGCAGGAAAAACAACTTTGACAGAAAAACTTCTGCTTCACGGAGGTGCCATAAGAGAAGCTGGTACTGTAAGAGCAAGAAAAAATTCAAAATATGCCAAATCAGACTGGATGGAAATTGAAAAGCAGCGTGGTATTTCGGTTACATCTTCTGTAATGCAGTTTGAATATAACGACAAGGTTATTTCAATCATGGACACTCCCGGTCACAATGACTTTGGTGAAGATACATACCGTATTTTGACTTCTGTTGACAGCGCAGTAATGGTTATAGATGCTGCAAAAGGTATAGAAGCACAGACAAAAAAGCTGTTTCAGGTTTGCAGCATGCGAGGAATTCCAATTTTTACATTCATAAACAAACTAGACCGTGAATCAATGGATCCCTTAGAATCAATGCAGGAGCTTGAAGATGTATTGGGTCTTCCGTCAGTGGCAGTTACATGGCCTATAGGCTGCGGCAAGGAATTTGAAGGAGTATACGATCGTCTGAGAAACACAGTTTATTTGTTCAGAAAAAACGAACAAATTCATCTTGATGAGAACCGTGTAAATTCAAGTAAACTTGATGGAGTTTTAAGTCCCATAAATTTGAAGAATTTAAGATATGCAATGGACCTTTTGGACGGCGCAGGAAATGAATTTGATCTTGAAGCAGTTAAAAATGGAAAGTTGTCACCTGTATTTTTTGGTTCTGCTCTGGCAGATTTTGGTGTTACGGAATTTCTGGAACATTTTCTTCAGATATCCCCTCCCCCTTCTGCAAGAAAAACGACAAAGGGTGTTGTTAATCCAACAGATGAGGAATTTACCGGATTTATATTTAAAATTCAGGCAAACATGGATCCTAATCACAGAGACCGTCTGGCATTTTTAAGAATTTGCTCAGGAACATTTGTAAGAGGAATGAATGTTACATTGTCAAGGACAGGAAAGCAGCTTAAACTCAGCCAATCCACCCACCTCATGGCCAATGAACGTGAAACAGTTGACACAGCATATGCAGGAGATGTAATAGGAATTTATGATTCCGGCAATTTCCAGATTGGTGACACTCTCACAAATGGAAAGGATAAAATATTTTTCGAACCTCTTCCAACATTCCCTCCGGAATTGTTTAGCCGCGTAAGCGCTAAGAATTCCCTTAAGGGCAAGAACTTTCAAAAGGGTGTTGAACAGCTGGCACAGGAAGGCGCAATACAGGTTTACAAGAATGAATACAATGAAATTATTCTAGGAGCTGTTGGTATACTTCAGTTTGAAGTTTTCGAATACAGACTTGTAAATGAATACAATACAGACATACGCATGGAAAATATTGATTTCACTGTTGCTCGCTGGGTTAAGACTGATAATCCAGAAGAACTGAAAAAATATCAAAACTCAAGATGCATGCTTGTATATGATCATTATGACAGGCCGGTTTTATTGTTTACAAACACATATGCTCTGAAAAGCTTCCAGGAAAGAAACGAAGACGTTGAATTGGTTGAAGCTCTTGATGTATTAGACGAAATTGATGCTTAAAATATGATATATAAAAATATGAAAACCAGATAGCTGTCAGATTATAATCTGAACAGAGCAATCTGGTTTTTGTTTTATCTCTTAACTCTTAACTTTTAAATGGTTAAGCTTTTTGCTGTTCAGTTTCAAATAAAAATTTTATATATCTGTACAACACGTAAAGCACGATTAAAACAGCTGCTGCTTCCTGGAATTTAACAATATATTTGAGCACTTCAACAGTTTGGTTTGTCTTTATTAGAAATCCGTTTGTAAGCTTCATTGATATTCCGCTTATAACAAGAGGAAATGTAAATGCTGAATAGCTTGGGTAAAATTTATGCTTAAGAAGATTAAAAAGTGCAGTTAATGCTCCTATGTACATTATTATTGACAAAAAAGCCAGGAATACTACCATTGTCATGTTCTTTGTTTCAAAGGAATTCATATATCCTGCCAAAAGCAGGCTCGCCGGTGCTGCAAATATTACAAGGGTAGGTTTTGCAGGTTCTGCTATTTCCTTAATTTTAAAAACTCTGTACAAAACTATGGGAAGGAGTACAAGGTATGTAACAAATCCAAACCAAAATGCTGCTTGACCAACAGCCATCATTTTGTAAGCAGGAGCTGTAACACTTGAAACAACAATCCCCACATACACTATGAACCAGGACGGAAATACAGTCTTGATTTTAAAGTTCAAAACATATTTTTTAGTAAACAACACTATCAATGCTGTGTGAAAAATGACTGCTGCAATCCACATAGCAAAAGCAAAAGAAGGAGCAAGCGGCTTTATGTAAGTAGACAACAGCATTGCTGCCATTGAAAATGTAGGAAAAACACTGTCGACTACAGGATTGTCAAGGGCTTCCTTCACTCCTTTTGGAAATTTGATTATTTTTACGATCATTAAAATAAATAATGCTGCAGAAATCATTCCAAACGTAGTTCTTAAAATTTCGCCATATGATTGAACCAGGTTGCCTGCTGCAGCTAGGCCCAAAATAAGTCCTGTTGCCGGAACAGGATATTTTTTTAATATTGCGTTCATTGTTACCTCCAAGTAAAATTTCAAAGTAATTAATTATAGCATATGGACTGAAAAAGTTATCATCAATTAAAATTATATTGAGTCTTATTATCATGAATTTTATTTATTGGTAATTTTACTGAGCACAAACTATAATTATATAGATTACTAAATCGGAGGGTGACATGACTTTAATTAATACAATGGATTTTACAAAAGAAGAAGTTCTTGACAAAGTTCAGACTGATGCTGAAAATTTGTTTAAAAGCGGAACATATTTTTGCAGTGAAGCAGTGCTTCAAACTATTAACGAACTTTTAGGCTTGCCTTACGGTGCTGATGTTGTTAAGCTTGCCAGCGGATTTCCAATTGGAATGGGAAAATCAGGATGTCTTTGTGGGGCTGTATCAGGCGGACAAATGGCTCTTGGCATTGTTTATGGAAGAGTTGAAGGCGATCCAATGCAGGATAAAATGTTTGACATATCCAAGAATCTTCATGATTACATAAAAGATGAATACAATTCAACTTGCTGCAGAGTTATTACAAAACAATGGCAGGGAGACAATTTCAAAAGCCCTGAAAGAAAACAGCATTGTTTTACAATAACAGGCAAGGTTGCAAGATGGGTTGCCAACGAACTTATTGAAGACGGAAAAATACAAGTTAAACAATAGCGGCTATGCCGCTTTTTATTTTATCTTTAATTAATTCTATCATGTTTTTCTGGCTATGTCATATTAAGTTAAATTTATCTTCTTAAATATTTTATGATCAAATCTCCCATTTCACAGGTTGTAACTTTCGTTCTTTCCTCAGTACAAAAGTCTTCAGTTGTATATCCCAGTGAAATTACATTACTGATACTTTTTTCAATGTCATTCTGAGGGCGTAGCCGAAGAATCTCATGTTTTCAATAAAGATGAGATCCTTCACTATCGTTCAGGATGACAGCGTCAGGGTTTGTCATCAGCCTGAACCGCATATATCCGGCTATATTTTTAATTAAGAGCTATGAATAAATTTATCCGTTTACTATGTGGCCGCCGTTTATGTGTATAGTCTGACCAGTAATGTATGATGCACTGTCAGAAGCAAGAAACACATATGCTTCTCCAAGTTCCACAGGCTGACCCGGTCTTTTAAGAGGAGTATCTGCTCCAAAGGAATCCACTTTTGCTTTGTCAAATGTAGATACAATAAGTGGTGTCCAGATTGGTCCCGGAGCCACTTGATTTACCCTGATTTTTCTTCCTGAAAGGTTTGCAGAAAGACTTCTTGTAAAAGACGTCACTGCACCCTTTGTAGATGAATAATCAATAAGACTTGCATTTCCCTTGTAGGCAGTCACCGAGCTTGTGTTTATTATCGAACTTCCCTCTTTAAGGTATTTGAGGGCATATCTTGTAATATAAAACATGGAAAAGATGTTTGTTCTAAATGTATCATCAAGCTGTTCATCTGTTATGTCTTCAAGATTTTCCTGAGGATGCTGCTCTGCTGCGTTGTTAATTAATATATGAAGTCCTCCGAAGTGATTAATTGTTCTTTCAACAACATCATTGCAAAATGAAGAGTCTTTTATATTACCTTTTATAAGGAGCACATTGCCGCCATATTCTTCAGCTGATGCCTTTGTAATATTTGCATCGTTATCAGCAATATTGTAGACTATGGACACATTGCAGCCTTCCTTGGCAAATGCTACGGCAACAGCTCTTCCGATTCCGCTGTCACCGCCTGTAATTATGGCTGTCTTACCTTTTAACCTCTCAAAGCCTTTAATATTAGTGTCGTCATAGATAGGCTCCGGGTCCATATGGCTTTCCCTGCCGGGCTGAGCCTGAGTCTGTCCCTTTATGTCATCGGGTGTATACATTTCATTGTCTTTCATGTTTCCTCCTTATGCAAGCAAATCAATTTTAACATCAGCTAATTTGCTTCCCCACTTGCCGCAGCGGTCACCAAAATATCCTATTATTTTATTCTCTTCACAGATTTTTACAACCTCACATTTATTTGAACAACCTTCGCAATCAAAGCTTCTTGAAAAAATGTCTCTATCAGCAACATCAAACCCCCTGAAATTTGTGAATCCGTTTTTTCTTACGGCAGATTTGGCAATTATTGCAGCACCTATGGCTCCCATCATATTGAAATGTTCAGGAACAATCACTTCAGTTCCAAGGGCGTTTTCAAAAGCTTTTTTCATTCCGATATTTGCGGCTACGCCACCTTGGAATAAAATTTTTGCTTTGATTTGTTTTCCTTTTGCAATGTTGTTAAGATAATTCCTTACTAAAGCATCACAAAGGCCGCGTATTATTTCAGCCTGATTGTATCCTAGCTGTTGCTTGTGAATCATGTCTGATTCTGCAAATACGGCACATCTGCCTGCAATTCTGACGGAAGATGTTGCCTTAAGTGCGTAATTTCCAAATTCCTCAATAGGAATGTCAAGCCTTTCAGCCTGTCTGTCAAGAAATGATCCGGTTCCTGCGGCGCAAACTGTATTCATAGCAAAATCTGAAACAATTCCGTCATTAAGAAGAATTATTTTGGAATCCTGTCCTCCAATTTCAATAATTGTCCTCACATCTTGGTCTATTTCAAGGGCAGCAGTAGCATGAGCAGTTATTTCATTTTTAGCGGCATCAGCTCCGATTATAGCAGAGGCAATCATCCTTCCGCTTCCTGTTGTACCTGCACCTGTTATTTCATGCTTTTCATATTTGCCATTCAATATTCTGAATCCTTCCTGTATGGCATTTATGGGATTTCCCTTTGTCCTCAGGTATATTTTTTCTAAAACTTGCGAATTTTCATCAAGCAGCACAATGTCAGTGCTAACTGACCCTACATCAACTCCCAGATAATACATTGCTTCTCCTCCTTTCAAGCAAATCAATAAAAGCCTCTATTCTGGTTATGTATCCTGCTTCTCCCGTCATGTCATCAACAACCAAAGACATAATCGGAAAATTCATGTCATTAGAAATTGTTGGAAGTATAGATTTAGACACAATTTCAGGCATGCAGCCCATGGGGAAAATCTGAATAGCACCGTCAAAACCTTCCAGGGATGAGGCAACTGCTTCACCTACACATTCAACAGCATGGCCTCCTATACCGAGAGACAGGTACTTTTTTGCATTTTTTTTAATGGTTAATGAATTAAGCTTAAATGGGCTCAATGCCATGTTTTTAACCCACCAGCTTGGGGTCAGCCCTCTTTTTGAGGAAACTCCGTAATCCATGAGTTTATCTTCTATGAAAAAGTTTGAATATGGTTCGATTACAGTGTAAATTTCTCCGATTATTGCAATTTTTAAGGGATTCTTGTTTATGTCAACAGATAGGTGATGGATTTTTCCCTTGTAGTCTTTTAATAGCTTAAGCATTTCAGAAGGATTATTACATTTCATTGCTTCATCCTTGCAGTCTTTCAGCAATTTCTTACATTCACCCTTGTTTCTTTCATAGCCAGCATACATATGAGCAAGTCCTTCAATTTCATCAATTAATCTTGTTGATTTTAAAGCATCAGAAAGTGCAATTATCTTTTGATACGTTTTTTTGCTGCTGTTAGATGATATCATCCTTATTCTTCTGTAAAGTTCCTTTAAGCCAATGTCTCTTGGAAAATCAAGAACAACAAAGTCCAGATTGTGTCCTATACTTTTCAATAAATTCATCTGTAGTTCGCAATATTCTCCAAACCTGCAAGGTCCGCAGCTCCCTGGAAGTATCACTGTGTCAGCTCCATGTTCAATGGCCTGTATGTAGTTTCCAATCATTATTTTGAATGGAAGGCATATTTCTTCGGGAGAATAAAGTGATCCTATGTCAAGAGCAGTCTTGTTGCTGCTGGGAGGAACAGCATAATCAATGCCAAGACCGTCAAAAAGAGTTTTTACACCTATGTATACATTACCCATGTGTGGGAATGTTGCTTTCATTGTGGACCCTCCTTTCCAGCATGTCGGCAAATGCTTCAATTCTTGTATTTAGACCTGCCTCTCCTGTATGCTCATCAATTTTCAGGGTCAAAAATGGAAAGCTCCCTGAGATGTTTTTTATTAGTTCGATTATAACTGAATCGGTCCCGCAGTTGAATGATGAAACATAAATGATCCCTTCAACATTTTTCTCCTTAAGCACGTTTGCAGCAAAACCGTAATTTTCTTTTAAATATGTCCAGAAAGGCTTCTTGAATAATTGCTCTATTTCAAGGTCGATTGATAATGACTGAGTAAACTCCATTGTTTCAACACCTATTCCTAAATTGTTTAGTTTATTTACAAGATTCATGTTAACATAGCTGTCATAGATGTTGTAAGGGTGGCCTATAAGTGCCACATTTATATCATAACCTTCATCCTTTATACCGCTTGTACTTTGTAAATGCTTATCATATGCTTTTATAAACGCATTTTTAACAATAAAAGAGTTGGGTGTAATTTTTTTTCCTGCTGTCTTGGCCCAATTGTAAAGACTTTTTTTTGAAAAAGCATAAATAGGATCTGTAATGGACGGTGGCATGTTGTCAATGCTGTTTAGGACCATTTCAGGAAGTCCGCAGAACTTTGGACAAATATATTCATTTTTGTATAGCTGCATAATTCTTGGAAGCACAATAATATCACATTTATCTTTTATCTTTGAAACATGTCCGTGAAATATCTTCACAGGTAGACACGCCTCATCAACGCAGTATTTTACACCTTCATCCAAAATTGCTTTGTTTGTATCTTCTGATGTAACAACTTCAGCACCCAGTTCGCTGAAGAACACAGTTAAGAAATCATTGTACTTGCAATACAACAATCCCTTTGGAATTCCAACCTTCATAATACCTCCACAATAAAATAATATCACAAATTACAGTATTGCCTATAATTTGTGATATTATTCCTGTTGTGTAATTTAATTTATTTTATACCATATACTAATAAAAGCTGGGTATACATATCAATATTTATGTCAACCGATTATCTTTATTAAGCGTAATTATCATATAATCCTGCATCAAAAGATCTATAAAAAGCATCTTTTTTCTTAAAAGTTCACCCTTTCCAAGAAGATATTTAATTGTTTCTGCAACTTCTGCAGAAGCAATCATTGCCGGTGTAAATGATGGGTTGCCTAATTTCTTTTCTACTCCGGCCCCCTGCTTATCTGTGTAAATTAAATCAAGAGTATCGTCTCCGGGAGCAATGAAGCAAACCTGACCGTACCATCCTCCTATGGAGCCGTGAACCAAGGGAAGATTTAAATCTTTACAAATTTTTTGCAGAACAAAACGGGTTGTTATATTGTCAACAGCATCTACAACAATATCAACGCCGGAAAGCAATTGAGATGCAGTGGATTCATCAAAATAAGCTGAATGACATTTCAAATTTACATTTGAGTTAACCTTGGCAAGTCTTTCCTTTGCTGCTTCAGCTTTTAACTGTCCTATGTTTACTTCTGTTGCAAAAAGTTGCCTGTTCAAGTTGCTTTCATCAACTTTATCGGCATCAATCAAAACTAAAGTTCCTATTCCCAATCGAGCAAGCTGCTCAGATATGTGACCTCCCAAACCTCCCAGACCTATAACTGCAACAGTGTAATCAGCAAGTTTTCTTTGTTCATCTTCGCTTATGAGTTCCTTGTTTCTTGAATATCTTGGTTCTCCCATTTAATCCTCCTGTTAGTTTCTGCCATTGGCCAGTAAAAATTCCTGGCTTTCTTTGTTGTATATGAATATTTCTCCTGTTTCTATTATATAATGCCATCCGCTTAGTTTCAACGAGCCGGCACATACTTTTTCCTTAATATAAGGATAGGTTAAAAGATGTTTGAGCTGTTCCACTACATTTCCTTGTTCCATCATCCATTCTCTTATTTCAGGATATTCTTCTCCAACTTCACTCATGACTTTGTCCCTGATTGGATAACTTAATTCAAGCCACTTTTTAGTGTGAGGAAGATTATTCAGGGAGTCTATTGGCTTAAGACAAGCTGCACAGCCTCCGCAGTTTGAATGTCCGCAAACAATTATGTTTTCAACTCCAAGATTAAGAACAGCATATTCAATGGCTGAAGTTGTGGCAACATATTCTGCAGTCTCTCTGTATGGCGGGACTATGTTAGCAATGTTTCTTATTATGAATAATTCTCCAGGCAATGTCTTTGTTATCATGTTTGGATCAATTCGGGAATCAGAACATGATATGAACAGTGTATGCGGATTTTGACCTTCTTTAAGCCCCATAAACAGCTCCTTGTGGTTTTCAAAATCTCCCTGTCTGAACTTTACAATACCTTCTAAAAGTTTTTTCATAGAATCCTCCCATTCTGGTATAAAACAAACAGGATACCGTAGTATCCTGTTAATATAAAAATTATAGCATTGTAATTTATGATTGTAAAGAAAACTGATTTTTTATTCCTGTTCCGTACTTACTGAGCCGATTATTGTGGCCGGATCATCTTCTATTTTGTAGATGAACAATTTAAGGAAACCGAATATAACAACAACAAGTGGCATCATGTAATTGAATATGGCATATTTACCGTATTCCCATGCAGTTACACCTAATACTCCATACAAAAATGCTCCGCAAGTATTCCATGGAATAAGAGATGATGTTACCGTACCTGCACCTTCCAAAGTGCTTGAAAGCTGTTTTGGATGAAGTCCTCTTTCCTTGTACGCGCTGTGATACATTCTTCCCGGAAGAACGACAGAAATATATTGTTCAGGCATTGTAGCATTGCATGCTATACAAGTAAGTACAGTGGTTGCTATAAGACCGCCTGTTGATTTTATTCCCTTTAATAAAGTGTTTACTATTACTTCAAGCTGTTTTGTTTTTTCCATTACTCCGCCAAACATCATGGCGATGATTGTAAGAGAAATAGAATACATCATGTTGCTCAGTCCACCTGCAGAAAGAAGTTCATCTATTACAGCTATTCCTGTTTCTGATGTGAAGCCGTCATATGCTGCAGACAACAAAGCTCCTAAATCAGCTCCCTGGAATATAAAACCTTCTATTGCACCTATTAATATACCAATTGTAATACCAGGTATTGCCGGCATTTTAAATGCCATGGCAAGTATTACGGCTAAAGGAGGTAAAAGTAGCAACGGAGAAATATTGAAGTTTGCTGCCAGACCTTCTCTTATTGATAATATTGCGCTTACATCTGAGCCTGTGTTGGCATATTGAAATCCCATAACAAGGAAAGAAACAAAAGCTATTAAATATGCAACCAATGTTGTAGGTAGCATGGCCTTAACGTGAGTAAATACATCAGTACCTGAAACTGCAGGAGCAAGGTTTGTTGTATCAGACAAAGGTGACATCTTATCACCGAAGTATGCTCCGGAAATTATTGCGCCGGCTGCCACAGGAGCAGGAATTCCCAGACCCTTTGAGATACCCATGAGAGCTATACCGATTGTACCTGCTGTTCCCCAGCTTGTTCCTGTTGCTAATGAAGTAATTGAGCAGATAATCAATGTTGCAGCAAGGAATATACTTGGCTTTAATATAGCCAAGCCATAGTAAATCATGCTTGGTACAACTCCTGATACCAGCCAAACACCAATGAGAACACCAATTATGGCAAGTATGATTACTGCCTGAAGCGCCTGATAAATTCCATCAAACATGGATTTTTCGATGTCATTCCACTTATACCCTATTTTCATAGCTATTAGTACTGCAAATAATGTACCGATAAGCATCGGTATGTGTGGATTAGCTTCATATTTGGCAATACCAATTGCCATTACTAATATAAGGAATCCAAAAGATAGCATTGCTTCCCATAAATAGGGTTTTCTTACTGTTGTGTCTTTCATTATTAAACCTCCGTTGATTTATGTTTGCTTTATATAAAGCAATAATCGTACCAATATGAAAATATTTTCCCAAGAAACATATTTTACTTTTAAATTTCAATACATATTTTTAATAAAAAAAGAATGATAAAAATGTGTCATTTATCAGTCTTTTTAAGTTGAGCAATTAATTTCCCAGTGCGTGCAATTTATTTCCACATCAGTGTTTAATATCGTATTCCACAAGCTTGTTGAAGAGCTGCCTTCTGCTTATGTCCATGAGCCTTGCTGCTTCACTGACGTTTCCGCTGCACATAGCAAGGATATTTCTGATGTATTTTTCTTCTGCATTTTGTCTTATGTCCTTCAGTGATTTTATTTCTTCCGGTGACTGCAAAGAGTCATCGTACATTTTCAAATCCGGCAAGTCCCTTTTTCTGATTGTTCCGTCGTCAGCAAGCACCACAAGCCTTTCAATTATATTTTTAAGCTCTCTTATGTTCCCGGGATAATCATAGACAGTCAGCAAATCTAAAAGACCATCTTCCACTCTTGTAATTTTTTTCTTCATTTCCTGCTGCAACTGGTTTAAAAAGAAATTCAGTAGAATGGGGATATCTTCCTTCCTTTCTCTGAGAGAAGGAACTTCAATAGTTATGGTGTTTATTCTGTAAAACAAATCTTCTCTGAATCTGCCGATTTTAACTTCCTCCGACAATTTTCTGTTTGTGGCGCTAATAAGTCTTATGTTGGTGGAAATGTTCTTGTTGCTTCCTATTCTTTCAAAAGATTTGTTTTCTATGGCTCTTAGAAGTTTCACCTGCGTGTTCAGGGAAAGTTCTCCTATTTCATCTAAAAACAAGGTTCCGTTGTTTGCTTCTTCAAATCTGCCTATACGCCTTTCAATTGCACCTGTAAAGGCTCCCTTTTCATGGCCGAAAAGCTCTGATTCCAAAACACCATCTGAAAATATCTGACAGTTTACAGCAACAAAGTTTTCATCTTTTCTTTGGCTTACATGATGAATGTATTTTGCTATTACTTCCTTGCCTGTTCCTGATTCTCCGAGAATCAAAATATTGGAATTGCTAAGAGCTGCTTTTTCAGAAACCTTAAGAATATTTTTAAACTTTGTGCTGTTGCTTTCAAGCAGGTAATTGAAATCATTGAGCCTGCTTCTTATTTTCATGTTATCTTGTTCAAGAGTCTTTATTTTTACCAGCTTGTCGATTTCTTTCAATAATACCTCAGGGTCATTTCCTTTGATAAAATATCCAAATGCTCCAAGCTTCATGGCATTTACTGCACTTTCTATGGTTCCATAGCCTGTTACAAGCATCACTTCGCAGTTGTATTTATGCTCATGAATTGTTTTTAAAAGTTCCATTCCGTTCATGCCGCCCATTTTCAAATCAGTTATGACAAGGTCAAAACTTTGAACTTTCAATAGTTCAAGACACTCTTCCCCTGAAGAGACACTATAAGTTTCAAAACCCTTATCTTCAAAAATAATTTTATAAACGTCCGTGAATTCTGTTTCATCATCAACTACCAATATTTTAAAGCCAATCACCTAGTCCTCCTTTAATAAAAACTTCAATTTAAATGTTGTGCCTATTCCTTTCTGGCTTTCAACAGATATATCTCCGTTTATTTTTTGTATTTCATTGTAAACAATGTATAATCCTAAGCCCGTTCCCTTGCCTGTTGTCTTTGTGGTGAAAAACGGGTTGAAAATATGTTCAATGTCAGTCTTTGAAATTCCTTCACCTGTATCTCTTACGTTAATATACAAATATTTAGTATCGGTCCAGCAGTCTATTTTTATACTTCCTCCTGATGATACAGCATCAATAGCATTTGAAAGCAAATTAAGAACAATATGAGTAAGAGTTTCCAAATTTGAAAAGAACATCAGATTTTTATCACAGTTTATTGTTACATCAATATTTTTTTCAGATATTCTCTTGCATTCAAAAGCAATTATTTCATTTAATGATTCAAAAAGGTTGATGTCTGTTAATTCATGATCATTGATCCTTGAAAAATTAAGCAGATTATCTACCATTTTTCCGGCTCTTAAAACAGACGATTCAATAATGTTTATTGATTTGTCAATTAGAGGATCTTTATCTTTTACCGGAAGTTTCCCTTTTAGAACATAACTGTAGTTTCTAATAAGACCCAGAGGATTTCTTATTTCATGAGCCACACCGGCAGCAAGCTGTCCAACTGCTATCATTTTATTCTGCTGCAGCATTTGCTGTTGTGTTATGATTTTATCCGTATCATCTTCGATTACTATGAGGTCACGATTGTCATCATATTTAAGGGGTGTAATGTACAGCACATAGTGACGTCCGTTGTAATTGGTTTCAATGATTAAATTTTCTTTTACATTTAGTGACGCTTTGTCTAAAACAGGAAACATTCTCAAATTGTTTCCTATTACTTCATCTCTGTCTTTTTTGAGCCATTGACAAAATGAATTGTTTACATTTTCTATAGTTCCTTCTTCTGAAACCACTGCAATGAAATCAGACATTGCATCAAAAGTCATTTGCAAATCGTTTCGACTCCTTAAAAGTTCAAGAGTACGCTTTTTAACCTCAGATTTTAGAGTATAGCTCCATAATATTACCACAATAAAGAAAATAACAAAAATAACTATTATGGTCATGAAAAAAAGCATTACATTTGCAGACATTCTGTCATTTAATATAGGTTCTGAAAGTCCCAGCCACTTTTGCTGGATTTTTTGAACAAAATCTTTTTGCTTAAGGTTTAGTATCCCCTTGTTTAATATGGTTAAAAGCTGTGAATCTGATTTATTTACTCCAAAACATATGTCTCTTTCATACAATGGAGGATGTAGTATTTCAACGTCATCTTCTATTCCAAGCTGTCCCGTGAAATAAACAACAACTGGCTCATCTCCAACCACAGCGTCAACTTCGCCGTTAATTAGTAGTTTTATGGATTCTAGCACATCTAAGGTGCTTACAATTTCAACACCGGGTATGTTTTTTTCTATATATTCCTCTGCATAATCACCTGATTGAATTGCCACCTTTTTTCCTGAAAGATCCTTGCTGGTAATTATATGAAAATTTTCATTTTTAGTCATTATTATTGATCTGAAGGTGTAAATACTTTCAGAAAAAGCAAAGTACTGAGACCTTTCCTGACTTGGAATAAGTTCTGTCATATCTGTTTCGCCGGAGATAACGCTTGAAAGAGCCTCTTCCCATACCTTGGGAACAAATTCCATTTCAACTTCAAGCTCTATGGATAATGCAGACAGATAGTCGATTACCAGCCCTTTGTACTGACCATTTTTTTCATCCTTAAAAGTAAAAGGAGGAGCGTTTTTGTCAGAAGCGTGATAAATAACTTTCTTTTTTGTAAATACTCTCTTTCCTGCTCCGTAATGTCAGAAGAATACTTAAAATATTCAAAAAGGGTTAAATCATATGTATTGCTTGTAAACTGGTCTGCAAGGAATAAAAATGCGCATGCCACCAGCAACAGCATTACCTTTATAATTTTCTTGTCAAACATCAATTGATTTCTTCCTTTGCTAAAGATCTATATTTGCTTTTGCAGCTTGTGAATGCTGAAGTTTTCTCTCAATATTGTACAAACGACCATCCTTTACAAATTTTGCACCTGTCTGTTTAAAATGAAAATGAACATTTTTCTCCATACACTGATTACGAATGTCAAGAATCCAGTCGTATCTGCAAATTCTTGCTTCATTTCCGGATTCACCTCCCACGGTGACTCCTTCAATGGAGGAATCAAGGTAATTGGACAAATCTATTTTTTCAAGTATTGGCTCACAGATTATATGCTTGTGCTTGATGGGAAGGCTTTTGAATATTGGGAGTCTGAAGTCTGCCATGTCCTGATTTTCGCATGTGCAGCAAATTGTAACATTGTCATACCCATCTCCCCAGTCCCATGGAAGATTTATGCCGAAGCGATGGATTCTTTTGGTGACAATCAAAAAATGCAAATCTCTTCTTGCAGATATCATGTTCCACGCTTCAATTCTGAAGTTGTCAGCATCTTCGAGAAAAAAATCCGATGTGAAGCATGTGTAAACAATTTCATCTGTTTGAAGTTTGTATTGTCCATTTCTTGTTTTTTTAACCGGAAGATTGAAATTTCCTGTTTTTGAAACCACCGAACTGTCTCTGTCATATTTTGCATCTGTCCGATAAACATAACAGTTTTTGCAGCCGGCACTTAATTTATGGCATCCATGCCATGGATTCCAAATGGCCATATATACTCCTTATAATTTATTATATATTATATCATAATTGAGCCGGCAAAACAATTGTTTGGACAGTATGGATTTAACAGATAAATTAAAGAAGCAACAGCGCAAGAAATATTATGTAGATGTTGTAAAGCCCATGGGCAATTATTAAGGACAGCACAGAGCAGTATTTGACCTTGTAAAGGCTTATTCCGTAAAAAGCTCCAAGTACTGTTGTTATGAATACCTGAACAAAATTATTGCCTCCCGGAAAATGCCATAAACCAAATATTATGGCTGATAACACAACAGATATCTTTTTAGAACCGCTTATAGCTTCAATTCGCTGCATGAAATATCCTCTGAACAAAATTTCTTCGCTGGTTCCTACAAACAAAATATAAAAAAATATGTTATATATAATAAGGATTATGTCAGTCTGCTTTGGACCGATCAAAAAATATTTATAATCTCCAACCGTAAGTGATACTGCCGTAAGAATCATAGCGCTTATTGAAAACACATACAAACCTGCAGCAAGCTGTTTTAAAATATCTTCTTTTTTAAAAATCAAAGGCCCTAAATGATTATCTGTAATTTTTCCTGCAATAAACGGAATTATGGTAAGAAGTACATAAAATAAAGGACTTACAGCCAGTCTTGCATAAAAATTTCTGATAAAACCCATTAAAAACGGTGCGTAATACACAATTCCAAATGCCAGGAAAGCAACAACTGTAGCTTCAATTACAGATATTTTATTTTTAGCTTTTAAAAATTCTTCGTTCATATATTCTCCAATAAGTTGTCTGTTTTAAATGAATGCAATCCATCCATTATTAATAAAATTTAATTTGTTAATGTTTGCACCTGTATTATTAAATCATACCAATGAACTCAAGTCAATAATGCTGTTTTTAAAAATTAACCCCAGAATATTAAAAAATTAAATGCAGAAGATATATTACATTCTTATAGAGAGGTGATATTATGAAAATGAACAAATCTGCAGGAAGCATGCTGCTTGGCGCAGGATTGACTGCTGCTGCTGTTTATGCTGTTCCAGCAATAAAAAACTTTGCAGTTAACAAAATGAATAAAAAAGATATGTCAAGCGGTGCAAATTCTGCTTATGACAAGTTATCAATGCGTTAGAATAAAATAAACATTAAAGCCCTGATGTTCAAGACATCTATAACTGACTCCGTTAAATCATCCATTGTAACCATATAGCCGGAATGTTCTTAAGTCATAGTATGCCTGTTTATCAGGGCTTTATTTATTAAAAATATATGTCAGAAAACTCAATTTTAATTTTTTCCGGTCTGTTCAGTAAGGATTGAACAATCCAAGATTCTTCTGGTTCACAAAATCTTCGACAGAATCATAGAGCTGGACTATGTGAGTCCCCCAATAAATTTTTCCGATATTTTCGATGCCGGAAGTTCTTAAACTATCATCCATATTTTACCTTTCTCGTAAAGCAAATTTAAACCATCTATATATGTCCGAGTATATATCGCACATATATAGATGGTTTAAATCATTATACACTAAATTTGCAATTTATTCAATGATTTCATAAAAATATAGTTATTGGAAAATAAACTAAAATGCTTCATTGCCTGACATTGTAAAGAGTTTTGTGATTGTTCTCCGGTTTCTTACCGTCATTTAATTTTAAAGAGATAATAATTTATTCTTAAGCTTTATCCTGCACATACTTTTTTCCTGATACGATAGACAATTCTGCCAATGTGAGTTCTTTTCCAAGATAAGCTGCATGGCTTAGTTCAGAAATCCAATTATGTTCTATTATCGTCCAATATATGTTTCTTGCATTTTCACCTTGTATGATGTGAAGTAGCTCATTATTGTTGCTGTAATGTTCCACAATAATTGTTTTTCTTTTATATTCAGGCATTATTACAAAATATCCTTCTTTGTCCAGCTTTACATTGTCAGGATTTTTTTCTAATGCTGTAACTGTTTCAATGGTGTTAGTATTAAGTACTTTATTTTCAGCAGATTTCATATTGATATTTTCATGGATTTGAAAGCCTTTTTTTCTTAATTCCTCAATTTTATTAAGAATTTCGTATGTGTTTTCACAGCCTATCATGTTTATTATTAAAACATTATTTCTGAATGATTCAATTTCTTCTGCAAGGGTATTAATTAAAACGGGTTTCCTTCCTTTTGAATCAATGACCTTGTTATTGTAATCCACTCCGTTTTCAAAGATTTTCATCAATGTATTACCACTGTAATGACCTTCAGAATCTTTTCCGCAAAGAATAAGATACTTTATTGATGGAACAGCTAAGATATTTTTGATGATTTTTTCGACACCTATATTCTCTGTTTCAGTCTTTCCCACGATGCTTAATCCCTTTGGCTTTAAACCGGCTAACTCATCAGCAAGTTTAGAATTGCTCAATGTAGATACAGCAACCGGACTTAATTCATCTAAGTTTAGTACATGATACTCGCCTGCCGCAGGAAGTATATTAGTATTATTGCTTACAATATTGTCTTCAATGGAATGAATGTTTTTTAAATCAGAAAATACTTTGTCAAAAGTATTTGTAACAACTGCTGACCAGCATGGATTACATCCAATTCATGTGTATTCAGATGGTTCAGTTAGATCAAGTGCATTTTGAATTTCATCTATAAGTACTGCATAATCATTATTCCTGGTATCTAAAGCACACTTCATACTTTCAAGAGACTTTTTCATGCATCCGCATTTCCTGCATTTCATAAGTTCCATGGATTTTTGCATTACATCTATTATTTCTGCGGTATTGTCTTTTATCATATTTTGCTCCGATTTTTTAATTGTTACTGTAGATTTCTTTCTGCATGGTGTTATTTAATATGCAGTTTAATTATGTCCTTACATATCCCTGACGTCAATAAATGTTTTGTTATAAATATTATAGTTTCTGACACTCAGTACAGAAATAGATCATAGTCATTAAGTTCAGATTATGTCATGTTTGATTTTATACTACACAAATGTCAAAAAATTGTCAAGTAAAACAAAGAGACCCTAAGGCCTCCTTGAATCATGATTGTGCTGATGGAGATGAAATGGATTGTGCGTTTCAGTCCTCGTGGGCTGAATGATAAAATTGAATTCAACATCACTATATCCGTAGTGGTTTAAGTTAACCTTGTAAGAAGTCAGTATATTCGAATATACCTGTACATTCATGATGAAGGCATTGTTAAATCCATCAGCTCTTACAGTAATATAATAATAATGTTCACCTGGCAATAATTCATTTAGTACAGGCAACTCAATTTTTTGAGTGTAACCGAGGCTATCAGTTTTATAATGGCCTACTCGCCTTCCTACAGCCTTTTCATTGTATAAGCCCGAATAGGAAATTTTATAAATTGTTACTTCAGCACCCTCTATGGGTGTTTCTACTACATCGTGAAATACGCTAAGCTGCAGAAAGCCATATTCATTACTATTTAAATAAATACAATCATAATCCATGTATTTACTTCCTAAATATTTCATTTTCAGCATCCTTTCTGGATATATCTATATATATAATATGCGTATATAAATTAATTTGTAACAACAAAAGTTCGTAAAAAAAAGCCATTGAAAAATCAACGGCTTTTAAAGGTAGTTAGTTTATTTTGATGCTGAAGTTGCTTTAAGAAGTTTAATGCATTCAAGCACATCATTTTTATTTATTATTTCTGCAGCTGAATGAAGGTTTCTTGTGGGTATGGAAATTACTCCGCTTGGAATTCCTTCTCTTGTCATATGAATAGGTCCAGCATCTGTTCCGCCGAACTCAAGAACCTCATACTGATACTTGATGTTGTTTTCTTCTGCCAGATTTGTTAGAAGGTTCTTTACATCAGGATGTGTGATCATTGATTTGTCCATGAGTTTTATTGCTGCTCCACCGCCAAGTTTTACATCCATTTTGATTCCATCAAGAGAATCTCCTGTTGCTGTAACATCAAGTGCCACTGCAAGGTCAGGATTTACGCTGTAGCCCGCAGTCTTGGCTCCTCTTGTGCCAACTTCCTCCTGAACGGAAAACACATAATAAACATCATTTTCAGTGACAGGATGGTCTTTAATGGCCTCTATCTGAATGTAGCAGCCTATTCTGTCATCAGCAGCTCTGCATATTGTGCAGTCAGGTGTTTCGTAATATTCAGATTTGAATACGCACATGTCTCCTATGTGGAAGTTTTTCTTTACAAATTCAGGATCAGTTGATGCAACGTCAATATAAAGTTTGCTCATTGTAAGCTTTTCATTGCCTTTTAATTCTTCGCAGCACACAACTCCCTGAAGTCCGTTGTCAAACACCATGGACAATCCTATTATTTCTTTTGCGTGTATTCCTCCAACATTTGAAAATCTCAAGAATCCCTTATCATCAACATGAGTGATGATAAGTCCTATTTGATCCATGTGTGCTGAAAACAATATTTTTTTGCCGTTTCCTTTTTTTCTTGCAATAAGATTTCCAAGAGGGTCAACTTTTATTTCGTCAACATAATCTTTTATTTCTTCTGTTATTATATCGCGGATATTTTTTTCTCTTCCTGATGGAGAAAAACAATCTGATAATTTTTTCATTAATTCGCTGTTAAAATTCATTTTATTCCCCTTTCTGATTTGCTAATATAACTGCTTTTGCAAGATTTACAACGCTGTTGTAATCATTTTTATTGGCTACATTCACTGCTGAATGAATGTATCTGCAAGGAACTGAAATTGCCATTACCTTGGAGCCGTCCTTTGTTTTGTGGATTGCTCCTGCATCATTTCCTCCTGCAGATGATTTTCTGTACTGATATGGAATGTTGTTTTCTTCTGCAATTTTAGCAGCAGCTCTTACAATATCAATATCGTATATTGTTGAATTGTCCATAATGGATAGGGCGGCACCAGCGCCTATTATTGTAGATTTTGAGTGTTCTTCAATGCCGGGCATATCTGCACACACTGTTCCTTCTATAACAATCCCAAGGTCTGGTTCCAATGTGTATGCTGCCGTAATTGCTCCCCTGCATCCCACTTCTTCCATTACAGTAAATACTCCATAAAAATCAGCATCAAGCTTCAAGCTTAAAAGTTCAAGAATGGCGCTGCAGCCTGCACGGTCGTCAAGAGATTTGGCTTTTATGAGGGAATCTCCGAACTCAACATAATCACTTACAAATACAACGTAATCTCCAATGTTAACAAGTTTTTCGGTTTCTGATTTTGAACCTGAGCCAATGTCAATATAAAGTTTTTCAACAGGTATTGTTTTTCCTCTCTCATCATCACTCATTAGATGTACTGCCTTGGAGCCTATTACTCCCGGAATTTTTTTGTCTCCAACAAGTACTTGTTTTGAATTTAAAACTCTTGGGTCAATTCCGCCCACAGCCTGAAAACGGATGAATCCGTCACCGTCAATGTGTGTTACTATGAGTCCCACTTCATCCATGTGTGCAGCAACCATTATTGTCTTGCTTTTCTTTCCCTTATTGTGGGCAATGACGTTTCCAAGCTTATCAACGTAGTAGCTGCAGCCCATTTCTTCAAGTTTTTTCTTTATGTAATTTCTTACTTCATACTCGCAGCCTGATACACCAGAAAGTTCAGTCAATTCTTTTAAAAACATAATATTTCCTCCAAATCAGAATTATCAAGCTCGTTGATGAAACGGGCAATTGCTCTGCCTGTGTTTTCAACATCAGCAATGTCAATTGTTTCCACAGAGGTGTGCATGTATCTTAGAGGAATAGACAGCAAAATGCACGGTATTCCTTCCCTGTTTACCTGCAGGGCTTCTGTGTCAGTTCCTGTCCTTGACGGAATTGCTTCATACTGCATTGGAAAGTTGTACAATTTGCATACTTCAACGAATTTTTTTGTAAGCTTATGGTTAAGTCTTCCTCCATATGCCACAACAGGTCCTTTTCCTAGGTGAGCTGTTTCTGAAGGCATATCAGGAGCCATTCCAAATCCCACATCAAGGATAATTCCTATGTCAGGATTTACCTTGTAGCTTGCAGTTGTTGAACCTCTGTAGCCTGTCTCTTCCTGGGCTGTTGCTGCATAATAAATTGAACTTTTGTGTGAAAGTTTTTTAAGCTCCTTTGCAGTTTCAAGCATTACTGCAACGCATGCCCTGTCATCAAATGCCTTGGCAGAAACAACAGTTCCCTGAAGCTGAAGAGGTTTTCTCTTTATTGTTGCAACGTCTCCGACTCTAACCATTTTTTCAAGCTTTTCTTTTGTATATCCTGTGTCTATATATAAATCTTTTAACTTTAATGGCTTGTTTCTTTCATCCTCAGTTGTTACATGAGGAGGTTTAATTCCTATTACTCCAAATACATTTTCCTTACCGTAGACTGTTACTTCCTGTGCTACCAGTGAAGCAGGATTTATTCCTCCCACGGATGTAAAGCTTAAAAATCCTCCGTCAAGAACCTTTGTAACCATGAGACCGATTTCATCAATGTGGGCTGCAAGCATTATTTTTTTGCCGTTTGTTCCTTCCGACTTGAATATGTAGCTTCCAAGTTTGTCTCTTTCAAATGAATCTGTGTAAGGTTCAAAATATTTTTTAAGTATGCTGCCGTTTGAATGTTCAAAGCCTGAAACAATTTGATTTGAACACACATCAAACAAAAATTCCTTTATCAAGTTACCCCTCCTAAATTATATTATTTATATCGCTAAAAGAGCATAAAAAATGTTAGATCATATGACCTAACATTTCTAAAATTTACTTCAACAAATCTCCAAGAGCATTTCCTATGGATTCGCCAATAGTAAAGTTTGCTTCTTCTGGCTGATATGATGCAGCTTCAGTATTTTCAAATTCGTCTCCCTTGTCTTCAAGTATGAATGACAAGTTAAGATTCTTTCCTTTTAAATCAATTCCAAGAACTTTAGCATCTTTCATTTCTCCAACTTTAACAACCTGAGCAGGAGTTCTTAATTTTTCAGATGATACTTTAGCTATTGGAATGAAGCAGTCAATGTTTCCATTTACGCTTACATGTACTCCGTCTAGAAGTATACGAGTAACTTCAACTTGAATTATGTCATCTTTCTTAAGATCTTTTGCGTATTTGTCAAATGGATGCTCAACAAGCTGTTTCATGCCAAGGCTTACTTTTCTGTCTTTTCTTGTGATGTTCAGTATTTTTGCAGTAACTTCCTGTCCTTCATGGAGGATGTCAGTAACTTTTTCAGTTCTTGCCCAATCAAGATCTTTGATGTGAAGCAGACATTCAATGTCATCAATCATTACAAATGCGCCGAAGTCAACAATTCTTGTTACAACCCCTGTTACAACATCACCTTTTTGATGTTTGTCAAGGAACAATGCCCATGGGCTCTTGATTGTTGCTTTGTAGCTCAATGACAATTTCTTGTTTTCTTTATCTATGCTTTTTACTTTTACGCTTATTTTATCGCCTGTTTTCAAAACTTCAGAAGGATGTTTTATTCTGGTCCAAGCAATTTCATTAATATGAAGAAGTCCGTCAATTCCGTTGATTTCTACGAAAGCGCCGTAATCCTGAATATTCTTAACTGTTCCTTCGTAAATTTCGCCTTCTTTGATTGTTTCCCATACTTCGTTGTCTTTAGCTTCTTTTTCCTGCTTTTCAATAGCTCTTGATGTAAGAACAAGCTGTCTTCTTCCTTTGTTGTTCTTTGTTTCAAGTACTTGTACTTTCAGATTCTTGCCAACATATTCTGAAGGATCAGCATTTCTGTTGATTGATATCTGGTTTCTTGGAATGAATCCTTTAATGCCTTTTACTTTTCCGTAAATTCCGAATTGAGATGCTTCAACTATGATGGTTTCAACAACTGTTCCGTCGTTTTTCATAGCCTCAAGCTCTTCCCATACCTTGTGCTCTTCCAATGGCTTTCTTGTCAATACTACATTGCCGTCCTGATCTGAAATTTTAACTACCTGAGCTTCAATTTCATCTCCTTCTTTTACCAGCTTTGTTAAGTCTTGAACTTCTCCCATTGAAAATTCATCTCTTGTGATAATTCCATCTGATTTATAATTGATGTTCACAGAAACAGCCTCTGGAGTTACGTAAATAACAGTACCCTTGATTCTTTCGCCTGTTCTGATATATGATACTCCGCCATAATTTTCAAGCAATTCATGCATAGTACCGGCTTGTTCTGCTTGTTCGTTCTTTTCATTCATGTCGTTATTTAGGTTTTCCAACATTTTAATAACCTCCTCAATGATCCAGTCAGGGGCCGAAGCACCTGCGGACACTCCCACAATAGTTTTTTTATCAATATATTTATAAGGGATTTCCTTATAATTTTCAATTAAGAATGTGTTCTCACAAACTTTTTTGCTCAGCTCATAGAGTTTTTTTGTGTTTGAACTTTTTTTGCTTCCTACTATGAGCATCACGTCACACCTCGAAGCAAGCTCAAGGCATGAATCCTGTCTTTTTCTCGTGGCATCGCAAATCGTATTTTCTGCCACAACATTTGTTAAGTATTTTTTTTCAATATAATCAGTTATTTCATCAAATGTCTTTGAATTAAATGTTGTCTGGGACACCAGCAAATATTTTTTAGAAGCATCAATGTCCAAGCTTTTAAATGCATCAACACTGTCTATAACTTCTGCCTCAATGCACCAGCCAATTATACCAAGCACTTCAGGATGATTTTTGTCCCCTGCAATGATTATATTGTAATCATTATTTTTAAATTCTTCAACTATTTTGTGTATTTTTTTTACTTTTACACAAGTTGCGTCAATTACTTCAACATTATTTTCACGGATTTTATCATAAACATATTTTCCAACACCGTGAGCCCTTATTAAAAGCTTAGCATCAGATTTTTCAGGAACTTCATCAACCACAGTCAGGCCCATTTCCTTAAGTTTGTCTATAACATCCTTATTATGTATTATTTCTCCGTAACTGTAAAGCTTTTTTTCTTCTTCCAGTACATTAAAAGCTTTATTGACTGCAACTTTTACTCCTGCGCAAAATCCATTGTACTTTGACACTTCAATTCTCATTATTCTTACCATCTGACTTCAAATTATAGATATCTTTTAAAATTTCTTTGCCGATTTGTGTATATTCTTCTGTCTTGATTTTTTCGGTGTAATTTTCAAAATAATCTTTTTCTTCACCCACATACAGCTCTAGTTTCCCTCTGAACTTGTATGGTCCCTTGATGTATACCGGGAGTATTTTTGCCTTTGCTTTGTTGGCAATCATTGCAATTCCAGGCTTTGCATTGCTTTCATCATATCCGGTCTGAATTCTTGTTCCTTCAGGATATATGCCTAATACTCCGCCTTCTTTAAGCACGGCTATGGAGCTTTTAATTGCTGACAATGAAATACCCTGTCTGTCTACGGGAAATGCTCCAAGCTTTCTGAACAGAAAACCAAGAATTTTATGGTCAAAAAGTTCTTTCTTGCCCATGTAGTGAATCTGGCGCTTAGTTGAAACAGCCAGTATAACCGGATCAATCATTGATATGTGATTTCCGCAAACAATGAGGCCTCCTTCAGTGTTGTCAATGTTTTCTGAGTTGTGAACTTTTAGGTCAAAAAGAATGAAAACTAAAAACTTTAAAATTTTTACAACAATTCTATAGAACATTTTGCCCTCCGACAAAGTCTTTAATTTTCCTGACAACATCAATAATTTCCATATAAGTTGTGTCAATCAATATTGCATCATCAGCTTTTTTCAGAGGTGAAAATTCCCTTGTGGAATCATTGATGTCTCTTTTCTTTATATCCTCAAGAACATTGTCCCTGTCTGCTGCTGTTCCACCGGCAAGAAGCTGTTCGTATCTTCTATCTGCTCTCGTTTCAACAGATGCTGTTATAAAGAATTTGAAGTCCGCATCAGGAAA
>NZ_CANG01000031.1:0-2304 GCF_000309315.1 Sedimentibacter sp. B4 | reverse complement strand
ATGCGCTTTCTCCGTTTACAAATGGTCCGAAAGCCCTGCTGTCGTCTCCCTTTTTAGGCTGTTCTATTTTATAAACTGTTGCTCCCATATCTGCTAAAAGCATTCCACAGTAAGGTCCTGCCAACACTCTCGTAAGGTCTAGTACAACTATTCCATCCAATAATCCTTTGCTCATAATTTCCTCCTAATTAAACTTATTATATTTTTACTGAGTTGCATAATTTTATAATATTTGCAGACAGTTATTGCTTATATGTAATATAGCAATTACCGTGCCAACTTTTTGTTGCATATTATTTTTAATAAAAGTTCAAAAACGTTGATATACTATGTTTTAAGTATTTCTATAAAAATACTTGTATCAATTTTTGTTTCTAATTGTTGCATTTCTTTTTTTGTAAAACAATTTGAAACATTAAACAGTGCTTTGATTTTTCCGCACAAAAAATGCGTTTCAAGGTAATTATGAAACGCATTTTTATTATTTATTGAATTAGCCGTTGCATTGTCCTGTCTGGATATTTACAAGATGTCCGCTGAAATTACCTGTGATAATGCTTTTTTCATATTTTGCAGCTTCTATGAGCTTGTTAACATCAACACCTGTTTCATATCCCATGTCGTTAAGCATGTATGCCAAGTCTTCTGTTGCTGTGTTTCCTGATGCTCCCGGTGCAAAGGGGCATCCGCCAAGTCCGCCTAAAGTTGACTGAACTTTTGTAATTCCAGATTCAATTGCTGCCAGAGTGTTTACCATTCCCATATTTCTTGTGTCATGAATATGAACCTGGAATTCTATTTCCGGGAATTCTTTCACTGCTGACGAAACAATTTCTCTTACCTGTCTTGGATTGGCAATACCTATGGTGTCTGCCAGTGACATTTCCTTGACTCCCATGTTTGCAACTCTCTCAAGAAACTTCAGCACCACATCTGTAGAATATTTTCCTTCGAAAGGACAACCAAAGACAGTAGCTACATCTACGCATACATTCAGATCTTTGTAATTATCCATTATTTTCTGGAGTTCGGCAAATGATTCATCGTGGGTTCTGTTTATGTTAGCCTTGTTGTGGCTTACACTTAATGAAATAACATATGATACTTTCCTAAGACCTGCTTCATAAGCAGATTTTGCGCCAAAAAGGTTTGGAACCAATGCGAAGAAATCATATCCCGGGTATTTTTCTGTTACTGTTCTAGTTATTTCCGCAGCATCTCTTAATTGTGGTATTGCTTTTGGACTCACAAAAGATGTGTGCTGAATGTGCTTTATTCCTGCGCCTATTAAATCGTCAATAACTTTCAGTTTCTGTTCTACAGGAATATAATCTTTTAAATTTTGAAACCCGTCTCTTGGTCCAACTTCAACTATTTGTATTTTTTTATTCATAATTTCTCCTTTATTAGAATACGCCTTTTTCAATGTATTCTTTGATTATATCTTCGCTCAATCCAACAAAGTTTTCATAGACGTCGAAATTATGCTGCCCTAATGTTGGGGCCGGAGTTCTTATTTCAGCTTTTTTATCACTGAATTTAATGTGGTCTCCTGTCAATGTTGTTTTTCCTGCTACAGGATGTTCAACTTCCACAAACATTTCTCTTGCTACAGCAATGTGAGGATCTTTTACAACCCTGTCTATGGTATTGATTGGTGATGAAGGAACTCCTACAGCAAGAAGTTTTTCTACAATATCATCAACATTTTGTTCAACTGTCCATGCTTCAATAATCGGTTTCAAATCAGCATGGTTTTTAACTCTCAATGCATTTGTTGTAAATCTTTCATCTGTCAGTAGTTCAGGCTGCTTCATAACTTCTACCAGGAGTTTATACAGCTTGTCGTTACCGCATCCTATGATTACATCTCCGTCTTTTGACTTGAATGAATCGTAAGGATATGCTGATTCGTATCTGTTTCCTATTTTTTCAGGAATTCTTCCAGTTGCCAGGTAAATTTGTGTTATTATTTCTAGTGAAGATACAACTGAGTCAACCAGTGCAACATCAACCTTTTGTCCTTCTCCAGTTTTTATTTTGTTTACAACTGCTGCAAGCACTCCGATTGTGCAGCCTAAACCGCCCAACACGTCTCCCATTGCTGTACCTGTTCTTGTTGGAGCTCCACCCGGCCAACCTGTAGTGCTCATAAGTCCGCCCATTGCCTGTCCGATGATGTCATAGCCAGCTCTTTGGCTGTATGGTCCGTAGTGTCCAAAACCTGAAACACATCCGTACACGATGCCAGGGTTGATTTTCTTCAAATCTTCATATCCAAGACCTAACTTTTCCATCGTTCCA
>NZ_CANG01000032.1:0-16495 GCF_000309315.1 Sedimentibacter sp. B4 | reverse complement strand
CAGCTTCCAATGAAGCTGTCTTTTGATTAAATTGTGTTAATCAGTTTTCTTATTAAATCGGGAACTGTTTTTTCAACATCCGGCATATATACTCTTTCATAAATTGTATGATATTCCTTTCCCCATGGTCCAAGCACTATAACGGGAGCAGAAATATTTTCAACATAATCAAATGGAATGTCGTAGATTTCCTTGGAAGTAACCATGTTAGACATAACTTCCTCCTCGCCCTTTCTGTTTGTGCATGATGTGTAGCTTCCATCACTGATTCCCATGAAGTAACTTTCCTTCTCTAATTTCAACCCATAATGTTCAGAAAGCACCTTTTCAATTGTGTTTTCAAATATCTCATTGTTGTTTGAAAGATAGCTGTTGTTAACTGCAGGATAGTAAGGAGGAATTATTCCTATTACTACAACAGGCTCTGTAATGGCTGAGAGCTCAATTATCCTTTTTACTATGAGAATTCCGGCATCCTGCATGGATATTTCGTTGTTTCTTACAAGTATGTTTATGTTGTCAATTAATTCCTTCTTCAGAGTTATGTAATTATCATTGTTTTCGGATGCAATTTTTTCAATTTCTTCGAACTTATATACCAAGGGATTGTAACTTCTTTTATTATTCCCCTTAAGACTGTAGTTTTCATTTAATATGTCATATGCCCTGTTGTACTTGTCAATTACTGTCTTCATTGAATTTAAGCACATGTCTTTAACTTCTTCAATTATTTTTTCAGGAGTCTTGCTCTTTAAAAATTGATAGTTAAAAAACACCGAGCTGTATTCCGGAATTGATACGTCATATGTTTCCTTCATGTCTCTGGCATAAAGAACAGTAGGAGGAGGTGTTGTCATATTTCTGTCTGTTGAACACAAATGAGGATTAAGTTCCATGTTTGAAATTATCTCTGCCATAATGGCAGTTGAGTTCAAGCCTTCCATCACATCGCTTGAATGGGCTATTTTTCCCTTGACAACTATCAATGGCATAATTTTTCCAACAGAACCCAGCGAAATTTTAAATGTGTCAGGTCTTTTCCTTCCATGTGGCTCAGTGATTACAACCAGCCTGTAATCAAGATTAAACTTGTCTTTTAATTCGCTTAACAGTCTTGTTGACTGCCTCATGCCTGCAGACAGGTTTTCCTCGTCGTGAACACCAACAAACATAACATTAACTTCACTGTTTATTTGTTCAAGAACACAGTCAATGTCTATGGCAATTCCTGCCTTCATGTCGCATGTTCCTCTGCCGAAAAGCCAGTCACTGTCTTTCAGATCATTTTTCGCATCATCGTGCAAGCTCAAGTCATTAAGCTTTTCTTTCAGTTCGTCAGGATTCAGTGCATAACTTTTTAAAGTGCCGTATGATTCTATTTCAACTGCATCATAATGTCCTGACAACACTATAGTTTTGTCAGTGGTACCGCGTCTTAGAGCCCACACTGCAGCCCTTCCCAAAAAGTCGTCGTTATGGTACATGCCGCAAAGTTCCGGATTTTTTCTGAAATATTCATCTTCTTTTATAATGCCATAAATGCACTGTGCCATGTCATTTTCTTTTACACTTCCCGTATCGCTTTGAACTTGAACAAGTCTGTAAAGAATCTCTCTAATATTCATTTTATCCTCTTCTTTTTTCCTATATTTGTTCATTTACCAGAATTATACTATACACACATCACCACTTCAAACAATATTTCCACGGAAATACATTATTATTGCAGCATATAAAATGCAATGCTATAATTAATTATTAATTTATTACTGGAGATAAAAATGAATGTTTTATTCTTGAAAGCAGTAGCTCTTGCTACAATGATAATTGATCATTACGGAGCAATTTTTCACAGCGGAGAAAATATTTACAGAATCATAGGAAGAATTGCATTTCCTGTTTATTGCTTCCTTCTTGTGGAAGGTTACTTCCATACAAGCAATGTGAAAAAATACGGTAAAAGATTGTTATTATTTGCATTTATTTCAGAGATTCCGTTTGATTTGGCCTTTTACGGAAGTGTGGGATTTGCTCACCAGAATATTTTCTTCACATTGTTCATAGGACTTGCTGCAATTTATTTTCTTGAAAAAAAGGAACAAAAATACAATTTCGATAAAAGCCTAGTAATTGCAGCAGCTGGAATTTTAGCAATGGTTCTTTCTGTTGACTACAGCATAATGGGAGTCATTTACATATTGTCATTTTATTTTACCAGAAATTTTTCTAAAAAAAGGCAATTGTTATACATGGCGGGCATAATGTTATTTATAAACCTCATGTCATCACCTCTGCAGCAATTTTCTCTTCTTGCTCTTCCTTTCATATATTTTTACAACGGCGAACCGGGGCTTAATAACAAGTTTCTGCAGATTTTGTTTTATGCAGCCTATCCTCTTCACCTCTTGCTGTTTTACTTTTTAAACAAATAAAAAACATCGAAGAATTTAAACGATGTCAGGTTGATAAAAAAATTATTGAATTTACAAAACGGGCGGACACAATCCGCCCATACAATTTATAGAAAATAGATCTATCAATAGTCTGACATCGTTTTTCAACGATGTTTTTTTGTTTTTTGTTATATGCTTGTAAATCCTATAATCAGGTATGCTGCCAGTGCCATTCCACCGCAAATTAATGCGTATGGCAGCTGAGTTTTTACATGGTCTATGTGGTCTGCAGCAGAACCTGTTGATGCAAGTATTGTAGTGTCAGACAAAGGTGAACAGTGGTCACCGAAAACTCCACCTCCAGCTACAGCAGCAAAGCATGCAACAACCAATGTTGTTGCTTCTCCACCTGTGAAACTGAAAGCAAGAGGCAATGCTATAGGCATACAGATTGCAAATGTTCCCCATGAAGTTCCTGTTGCAAATGCCATAACAGAAGCAATCAAGAATATTATAGCCGGAAGAAGCTGAGGGCTAAGGAAACCTTCGCTTATTGAAATAATGTAATTTGCTGTTCCCATTTGCTTGCTCAAAGAATTGATTGAATAAGCCAATGCCAGTATCATGATTGCTGGAACCGCTCCTTTAACACCGTCAGTCATTGTGTGCATGATTTCCTTGAAAGGAATTCCCTGAATGAACATGCTTATTCCCATGAATATCATTACGAAAAGGAATGCTTCCATTGTCTTTGCAGACTTCAGCTTAATATATGTTCCAATGGCAATTGTCATTATCATTATTACAGGAAGTATAAAGTTCAAAAACACTCTTTGCTGGATTCCTGGATAAGCTTCCATTTCTGTGAGTTCCTTTCCTATTAAAGGATCAGCGCCGTCTCTTAAAACTTTTCCTTCCTTTATTGCTCTGTCTTCAGCTTTTTTCATAGGTCCAAAGTCTTTTATTATTCCTCCGGATATTAATCCTACAAAAATAACAGTAATAAGTGCATAGAAGTTGAATGGAACAGCTTTGATAAATAATTTCATGGCATCTTCCTGAGTGACGATTGCCCCTATACCTACAGCCAGACCGCTTAAATATGCTGCCCAGCCTGTTATGGGAACCAGTACGCTTACAGGAGCAGCCCCTGAATCTGCTATGTACGACAATTTTTCTCTGGAAACTTTTGCTTTGTCAGAAATGCTTCTCATTGTTGTTCCAACGAATAAAGGACTGAATGAATCGCTGAAATAAACAAACATTCCCAACAGCCATGCTAAAAGCTGTACTGCACGTCTACTTAAGTTCTTATTCTGAATATATTGCGAAAATCCTTGAATTGCTCCTGTTTTTTGAAAAAAAGCAACTAATATTGCAATAAAAGTGTTTAAAAGCATTACCCATGCAAAACTTGTTGTGCCAAGGCTTGTTTTTATTAATGTAGGAAATCCCATTATTCCCTGGCCGGCAAGTAAAGTACCCAGTATGCATGCAAATCCTAGAGAAACAACCGTATTTCTTGTTGCAAAAGCTAAAGCTATTGCTAAAAGTGACGGTATTATCGATATAAAACCCATATTTACTACTTGTTCCATCTCTTCCTCCTAAAGGGTAATTTTATTGTTTGATCTTGATACTGTTGCTGGTGGTGCCGGATCCAGATTTTCATCAGCTATTTTCAAAACATCTTCCGGTCTTATCCAAGGTCTTCCCTGCAGTGCACTTGTTTCCTCGTGAGTAAGATATCCTTTGTATGTTGTCATGCTTCTTCTTAAAAATCCGTCTCTGATACATGCCTTCTCTATTCCCAGGTTCATGATGTTCCTAAGGTGAGGCAAAATTGATGCTGCATATGCAACGGTTGTTGAATTTGCTATTGCTCCCGGAATATTGCTTACGCAGTAATGCACAACGCCTTCTTCCACATATCTTGGGTCTTCGTGAGTTGTTTCGTGGAATGTTTCAATAACGCCGTAGTCATTGCTTATATCAACTATTACAGAACCTCTAGGCATTGATTTAACCATTTCCCTGTCAATAAGAAATTCCTTGCTTCCTTTTGGCCACTTAACACAGTTGATTACCAAATCTGTATCAGGAAGCAGCTTTCTGATGTTGTACTTTGTTGAAATCATGGTATTTACTTTTTCGTCGTACATTTTGCCTATTTCTCTTAATGTTGCAATGTTAACATCCATGACTGTAACCCATGCTCCAAGAGACTGAAGAACCTGCAGTGCATTTTTGCCCACAATTCCTCCTCCAAGTATGAGAACCTTTATTCCCGGTGCTCCGGCAAGTCCGCTTACAAACTTTCCGCTTCCTCCGTTAATGGATAAAAGAGATTCAAGTCCCATGAGAGCTCCCTGTTTTCCTGCAGCTTCGCAGTTTGGAGAACCGTAACGGTGTGAATCCTCAGCAGTGAAAGCAATAACCTTTTTGTCCAGCAATGCCTGAACCTCTTCCTTGTGAGCAGCCGGATGGATACATGTGAATACAATCTGATTTTCCCTGAGAAGTTCAAATTCAGGCGGTTCAATTTCTTTTACTTTTGCCAAGAAATCACACCTTGAATACATTTCTTCCATGGTTTCAACCAGTTCAGCACCAACCTTCACATATTCTTCGTTCAGGAACCCTGCTTTCAAACCTGCGTCCTTCTGCACAAGAACCTTGTGTCCGTCTTCAACTATGCTGGCTACTTCTGATGGAGTTGCTATAACCCTGAATTCCCCATTTTTTATGTCTTTCAATACTCCAAAAATCAAAATATTTCCTCCTTTAAATTATTCTGTCCTTATTTCTGCATTATTCATGCCAACGGAACAAAAATATTTAAAGATTGAAAATTCAATATTTTCATATTCTGCTTGTTGTTTATATCATAGTCCGAACACTAAATATTGCCCGCAAATGAGCAGGACGCTGCTCAAATGTGGGCAATATTTCAAATGATTTTAAATTTTTTTGCTTTCCTTTGAAGTGTCTGCCTTGGTATATTTAAAATTTTGCATGCTTTTGACACATTGTAATCCGTACTCTGGAGCACTCTTTCTATAATTGATTTTTCATACTTTTCAACCATTGACTCCAGAGGTTCTATGTCTAGCTGTGACTCAGTGTTCAAGTCAATCAGCTGGTTGAATTTATGCTCTATATCAGAAAACTTAAGGCTTTCACTTGATCCGTCAACCATGCTCAGACCATAGATCAAAATGTTTTCCAGTTCTCTCACATTACCTGGCCAGTCGTATTGATTAAGTTTTTCATAAAGTTTGTTTGATACAAATTTGATGTTTTTCCCAAACACCTTGTTATACTTCGAAATAATGTAGCTTGTCAAAATAGGTATATCATCTTTTCTTTCCCGTAGGGGAGGTATGTTGAAGCTTATGGCACTTAATCTGTAATAAATATCTTTTCGCATGGTACCAAGATCTATTGCTTTTAATGGGTCTTCATTGCTGGCAGCTATAACCTTCACATCAACAGTCTTTATTTCTTTGGAACCGATACTTCTGAATGTTCCGTCCTGCAGAACCCTTAGCAGTTTTGACTGGAGATGAGCAGGCATAGAGTTTATTTCATCCAGAAATATAGTTCCTCCCTCAGCCAGTTCCAACAAGCCGGCATTGTCCACAGCCCCGGTAAATGCGCCCTTAGATGTTCCGAACAAAATGCTTTCAAGCAGGTTGTCAGGTATGGCAGCACAGTTTTGCGAGATAAAGGGCTTGTTTTTTCTTGCTGCTTTCATTGTGTATGGCTTGAGCAAAAAGTTCCTTTCCGGTTCCGGTCTCTCCGCATATTAATGTTGGAAGGCTGCAGCCTGCTGCAACTTTTATATAGTCCTTAAGCTCATTCATCCTTTTGTTGTTTGTAATAATGTTATCCGTAACATAGCTTGCTTGGTTTTCTTTTGATTCAAGCTTATCCATATGATTTCTTTCAAATGTTGAAGCGTCAATTTTTGCTCTCCTGCTCTTTTCATAAAGCTCAGTATCAATTTCAACTTCATCCTTTTTAAGCTCGTCATATTCCCGCACTGATAAATCTATGGCTCCCACAATTTTGCTGTCTGATTTTATTGGTATGGATAGAGACGTAATTTTTATGGGCATTGTACCTGTTGCTTTCAAAGACTGGTTTTCAACATAAAAAGGAACTCCGTGAATCATGGACTGATATGTTGTGCTGGACTTTTCATCCAGATTTTCATACACATCCAGAAACTTCTTTCCTACAACTTCATAATTTTCATCTGCGCCTTCATTAAGCTTGTTGTTGAATTTAGCAGTAAAAAGTATTTCGCCTTTTAAGTCAATTATTGTAATACCGTCTATATAACCTTTGTTGTTGAATAAGTTTTTCATCAGTTCCATAATTTGCCTCGGTTATTCAAAATAAATAATGCAATTACTATATTATTATAATTAAAACCATATATTTGTTCAACATAAATACATTAAGGATGTATTTATTATTTTTATTTTGACAATTAAAAATCGCTGCCTTTTTTTACAACATCTTTCATCTTGGACATTATTCTTTCGTAGCTTCCCTTTCCATGAGGTACAAGGCATTTGGAACAATCTTTAATGCCGTGATTCTTTATATAATTTCCTCCGCATTCTCCTTTTAGCATGTACAATGGGCAATAGCAAAAAAGGCAGTTGAAATTTTCCTTGTCTTCAGTCTTATGACATGGGAAGTACTCACACTGTGAATTTTGATAAAATTTAAAATGTTCAGTCATATTATCTCCTAAAAGTATTATGTCTGATTATATCATATTTGTTCCACAATATAAACGGTTAATTGATAGGAAAAAAAGCGCGAAGTATTCTTCGCGCCTTCATTATTTTTCAGTTACTATTATAATCCTTATTCTTCCTCCGTTAACCTCAGCCTTGTCGTAGTATGCCGTCAAGGTATAGTTGTCTGAATTGATAATCTCTGACAGTGGCAGAACCTTGAAGCCATTTCCTGAATAGCTTTTTTCATATACAACAACATTGCTGCTTAATAAATATGATCCTGAGTAAGTTTCAATCTGCACCCCGTTAATGTCTGTGATTTTTGATGACACCTGGGACAATTTTTTTATGGAAACAACCGTTCCACCGCTTACTTCAAAGGCTGCAGGATCTCCTGAAGATATACTTGTATATGAACCGTTATCTTTGGCAAGAGTGAGAATGCTTCCGTTGATATTGCATTTATATACGGATGATGTGCTGTTGTCTTCCTCTGTTACTTCTGCGCTTGTAACAATGCCGTATTCCAATGCATCTCCCGTAACATTTTGAAGAATCAGATTGTCTATTTCACCGTTTGTGTTCTTACTGTAATACATAACATCTGAACTGGATATTTTAACATCGTCAAGACGTTGAGGGAAGACTATCTCATACTGACTTGACAAATCAGAATCCGTGGCACCCACATCCATTATTTTAATGTCTTCTGCAAGCTTAGTGCTACCAAGTTTTTTATTGTCCCAGTCAAATGTTCCGCTTAGTGATGAGCTGCTAAGCGTTGTTATTGTTGCAAGGCCGTCTGTAAATTTAACCTTTACAACACTGTTTATTTTGCTTGAATAATCCTTGTATGCTTCATATTCAAGCTCATCATCATCTGTTGTCACAACTTTTATGTAGTAAGCAGAATATGTGTAGCCTGATGAATTGGTAACACTCTTCGTTCCGCTTTCAGTCATATAGCCAACAACTTCTGTCTTTGATTCTGTGGGGGAAACTACATCAGCAACCTTTCCATCCTTTCCAAGAAGGAGAGTAACACTGTCACCTATGTCAAATGTTCCTTTTGAACACAGTTTATTGAATGCTGCGATTGTTTCCAGAGAATAGTCAATACCTGAAATAGTTACACCGGAAGGCTGGTCCTGATTGGGATATGCTTTTTCATAAACACCTGTAATTTTTTTGTTGTATGCCCATATTGTATTTAATGAATCTGAATAATACAATATGTCGTTGTAGTTGATGTCTTTTACAGTTGCCTTGTTTCCGTTTCTTAATAATGTGACACCGGACACATCCGTATTGAACATGTTAACCCAGTCCGAACCAGCTACAGTAACAGGACCTTTCAGAGTGTTTCCTGATATTACAACAAAGTCTATGTTTCCGTTTATCTTTGAAACCTTTACTATGTCTCCGACACTTATGTTTGAAACAGCATTTGATACAGTTGTTTTAGTGCCATCAACATACACGGTTGTTCCTGAGTCTAGTCCCAGTGCTAAAGTGTATCCACCTTCAGTTGCAACTATTATGTCATTCTCCAGGGCAGCATAGGCTGTATAAGTTTCAACCTGCTGGCTTGATGGCATGAAGCATATTATTTCATCGTTAATATTTAAAATTGCATTTCCTTTTTTCCCTACACTATCCTCATTGAATGTATCAGCAACTTTGTAAGTTCCTTCAGATGTGGATACTTTTCCTGCACCAATGGATGGATCCTCATTTGAAGTTGCAATTAAGATTACATTTTCAAGTAGACTGTATCCTGTTGAATCTATGTAGCTTGTTCCTGATTTCGTATTGCTGTTAAGCATGTTGTAGACAATTCTCATTGCATCTTGTCTTGTTATTTCAGTTCCCGCTGTTGCTGAAACATTTTTTGTCAATCCGATGTTTGCTGCAGCGCTTAGCTGTCCATAAGGCCATGAAGAACCAAAATCTTCGCTTGTGTATCCCATTAGAGTCAAAGCAACTGTAACAGCTTCTTCAAGGGTAACATTTTTGTCCGGCTTAAACGTTGAATCAGGATACCCTTTTATGAGCCCGTTTGAAACAGCCACGCTCACATATGGCGCTGACCAGCTTGAATATTGAACATCTCGAAAAGGAGAAGTGCTGGATCTTGATGACACGCTGTTTTTATAGATGGAAGCATTTATCATTATTTTTGCAAATTGTGCCCTTGTAAGCTTATCCCCAAGATGAAGATTCCCGTCCGGATAACCGTTCATTATTCCAAGGGACTCCATAACTTCAGTAATTTCTTCACTGGACACTTCCAAAGCATTTGCCGGGTTGAAAGTTGATGCAAGCGTCAGTATTATTAACGCGACTGCCAATACTTTTTTCATTTTATAATTCCTTTCATATTAGTAATTACAGGGGATTTCTCCCCTGAATGATATTTACTTATAAACTGTTATAACAATTGAATTAATCATGTCTTAAGGCATCTATGGGGTTCATTTTAGCTGCTTTGTTTGCAGGGAAATATCCAAATGTTATGCCTATGGCGACAGAAACTGAAAATGCTACTATTACAGCTCCCATGGACGGCTTGACAGTCATGCCGAGAAGAGATCCCACCAGGTACGATGAAAAAAGCCCAAGCATTATTCCTATTATTCCTCCGGCTGAACTTGTGGTTGCAGCTTCTACAACAAACTGGCTCATAATATCGTGCCTTTTTGCTCCCAGAGATTTTCTTATGCCTATTTCTCTTGTTCTTTCAGTCACTGAAACAAGCATTATGTTCATTATGCCTATTCCTCCAACCAGAAGTGATATGGCTGCAACACCTACAAGTACAAGGGTTACTGTTCCCATCATTTCATTTACCTGATCCAGGGCCTGGGATGCGCTGAATACACTGTAATAGTCTGAGCTTGAAAAATATTCTCCCATTTGCTTGTTTATTGCTGCCATTGCATTTTCAACGGTTTCTGTTGATGCTGCACTGAATGAATAGCTGCTGACTCTGCCCATGAATGAAAGCCTTGCAGCTGTGGTGTAAGGAATCATAACCACATCATCGTCGCTTCCTTCCTCAGAATCAGCCTTTTCCTCCAGAACTCCCACAACCGTGAAGGATGAACCATTAATCTTTATTTGTTCTCCTAAGGGAGAGGCTCCTCCAAACAACTCCTGGACAATGTAGGATCCAACAACGCATACCTTTTGTCTTTTTTCAACATCCAGGTAAGTAATGAATCTTCCCGAAGATGTTTCACTGTTTTTAATATCAGGATAAAATTCATTACAGCCTGTGCATGTGGATGTAATATTTTCTGTTTCATATTTGACTGTGGCGCTTTGAATGTTTACAAGAGGAGTGACTGCTGCAAGCACTTCGGAATTTTCATCCACAAGTTCCTGCATGTCATCGGGGTCTATGGTTATGTTTCCGCCTCTTCCTCTAATGCTGACAGATATAAGGTTCGTACCCATGCTCTCAAAACTTGCTGACATGTCTGCAGCCATTCCGCTTATTAAACTCACCAGAATTATTACAGAAGCCACACCTATAATAATACCAAGCATTGTAAGGAATGAACGCATCTTGCTTCCCAGAAGACTTTTAATTGCCATGTTGAAAGATTGCTTAAAATTCATTGCTGTGACCTCCGATGGTATCCTCTGTTATGCTTCCGTCATGAAGCCTTACAATTCGCTTTGCCTGATGGGCAATGGAGTTGTCGTGTGTTATAAGAACAATTGTGCTTCCTTCTTCATTTATTTGTTTAAGTAGCTCGAGAACTTCCTGCCCTGTTTTGGAGTCAAGAGCGCCTGTAGGTTCATCTGCAAGAATAACCGGAGGATTTCCGGACAACGCTCTTGCTATGGAAACTCTTTGCTGCTGTCCTCCTGAAAGCTGTGATGGCATGTTGTAAATTCTGTTCAAAAGCCCTACACGAGACAATGATTCTTCAACCATTCTTTGTCTGTCATGCTTTTCTATTCCTCTATATATGAGGGGAAGTTCAACATTTTCAAATACATTTAATTTTGATATCAAATTGTACTGTTGAAATATAAACCCCAATGTAAGGTTACGTATTTCAGACAATTCATCTTCATTTAATTTGCTCACATCCCTTCCGTTTAGAATATACTTGCCTGATGTTGGAATATCAAGACATCCTACCATATTCATGCATGTTGATTTTCCTGAGCCTGATTGACCTACTATTGCTACAAACTCTTTTTCGTCAATGTGCAGACTTATTCCATCGAGAGCCCTGATCTCTGTATCACCAACCTGGTAAATTTTATATATGTCTATTAAATCAATCATTAATGGCCTCCTTTAAAATCCTCCGGGCGCTCCGCCTCCGCTTGTTGATCGTCCTGTGGGTGCTCCTCCCGTCGGCATTTGTCCTCCCGGAATTCCGCCTTCCATTCCAGGCATCATCTGCTGAGTTGTTGTGGTTGTTGTTTCTGTGGGAACAATTATTGTGTCTCCTTCTTCAAGACCACTTGTTATTTCCACGTAATCAGTATTGCTTATTCCAATTTCAACAGTTACATATGTATATCCGTCGGGAACATTGGCCATGCCGGGCATTTTCTTTGAATTTTCATCTTGATTTGCTGCCTTGGAGCCGTCTTTGTCTTCAACCAGCACCCTGTTTCCTCTGTTCAGTGCAGATGCCGGTATCATCAGTACATCTTCTTTTGACTCGATTACTATTTTAGCATCAACGTTCATTCCAATCATAAGGTCCTCTGAATATTCCATGACAACAGTTACAGGATAGTATGCAACACCGTTTGAGTTAGTACCTATTTTGCTTATGTTGGCTATTGTTCCTTCAAAAACCTTTCCTTCCAGAGAATCAGCAGTAACTTCAACAGACTGCCCAACTTCAATTTTTCCTATGTCCAGTTCATCCACATCAATATCAAATTTCAAGTTGGACAAATCCGCCACCACTGCCATTACAGTGCTGTTTGAATCTGAATCAAGTGTATCTCCCGCTTTTGATGTTTTTTCAATTACTGTTCCGTCAATAGGAGAGGTTATGTTATAATCTTCCAGCTTATCATATGTGTTTTGCAGGGACAGCTCTGAATCAGAAAGTGACAGTTCGCTTGTCTTCAGTGTTACATCAGCACTTTCGCTTTCAAGATTTACTATTACATTTCCTATTCTCACGTTGTCTCCTGTTGTGTAGTTTACACTTACAACATCTCCTGAAGTTTCAGCTTTAATTGTTTTTTGCTGCCAATAATCAAATGTTCCCGAAGAGTTGCAGGCAACGTTATTTACAATAGCAGTTGCCTTGTCCGCTGTTGTAATTGAGCCCGGATTTTTAACCTTGATTTTCACGTTTGAAACAGTGGCTCCGGAATCTGTTATTATTTCTCCCGATGAAACATATTGAACGGTTCCTGTTGTTTCATAAAAAGAATTTTCAAGAACGATGTTTGCAACATCACCAACATTTATATTTGCAGCATCTGCAGAGTTAAAGGGCACTTCAAGCATCATGTATTCATTGTTAATAATATCAGCTATTGAAGTACCGTTTTGTACGGAATCACCTGCTTTTACGTAACACTGTGTGATTACTCCGGATATGGGTGTTTCAACAGACAGCCCTGCATATTCCTTAAGGGTCTGATTGTGTGTGAGCTGTTGTTTTTCAAGAGAAACCTTTGCTTTTTCAATTGTATTATCTATGTCTTTCGTATCAATCACATAAAGCAAATCTCCTTTTTTAACTTCTTGTCCCTCCTCAAAATCTGACTGCAAAATATCTCCCGTTGCCAGAGATGTTATTTCATACATCTCCATTGCTTCTATAGCACCTGAACCTTCAATTGAAACAGTCAAATCTCCTTTTGTTACAGTTGCTGTGTTTATTGAATCTGTTTCTTCCTTGCCGAATATTGCATTGTATCCAAACAAAGCTCCTGCAATTCCTGCAACAACTGCAAAAAATATTGCAATTTTCTTTTTTGTCAGTTTTATTTTTTCGATTTTAGGCAGTTTGAATTTCTTGAAATTCTTTTCCTTGTTCATTTATGTCCTCCTTAATTTCTATATGAAAAATATAATCTTGCTTTGTGTTGGAAATGTGTGCACTAAGTGTCATAAAATTGAAATTTATCATACTTTAGGTTTTGAACACAAAAAAAAATTCTGCACAACAAAAAAGCCTGAATTTATCAGGCTCTTAATCAGTATGTCATTTGTATCTTGATGTATTATTGCTTAGCATTTCAGTGATTGCTTTTGCAGGCTGAGGTATGCTTATGAAATACCCTTGTCCCAAACTGCAGTTGATATTTTTCAAATAATCCAGTTGTTTGCTTGTTTCAATTCCTTCTGCAACAACTGTCAGATTCAGATCTCTTGCCAGTGACAAAATAAACTTTATAATTGAGCCGTCCCTTTTTCCGTCAGTTACAGATTTAACATAACTCTTATCAAGTTTTATAATGTCAATTGGAAGCTGTTTTAAATATGTTATTGATGAATAACCCGTGCCAAAATCATCAAGGGCAATTTTAAGCCCCCTGCTCTTTAATCTGTTAAGCCGCTCAATTGCAAGTTCAACGTTGGAAATGGCTGCAGTTTCTGTGATTTCAACAACAAACTTTGTATAATCGACATCAAACTCTGATAAAATGGATTCAATGAACCTGAAGTTCATATTGCTTATTAGTGTCTTGCTGGATAAATTCAAGGACAATGTTATATCTCTATACCCTTCTTGTTCCCATTTTTGTTTTTGAATAAGGGCATTTCTAAAAATCCTCTGTTCAAGATTATATATCTGGCCTGTTTCTTCTGCAACAGGGATGAAATCAGAAGGAGGTATGAACCCTTCAGTTGGATGATTCCACCTTACCAATGCTTCAAGGGATACTATCCTGCCTGAGGAAAGTTCAATCTGCGGCTGATAATAAAGTTCAAATTCCTTGTTGTCCAAAGCCTTCTGCAGTTTGTTAGACATGTTTATATGCCACATTATGTCTTCATGAATATTTTCCTTATACAGAAGAACTTTGTTCTTTCCTTCTTTTTTTGCTACATTCATTGCAATGTCAGATTTCTTGAGAAGAGCACCTCCATCACACCCGTCATCCGGGTAAATTGCTGCTCCTACACTTATGGAAATGAAAAATTCCCTTATTCCAGAATGCCATGTATTGCCTAAATCCTTTTGCAATCTTTCTAATTTTTTCATAAGTATTTCTTCTGAACCAAAGTTTTTTATGAGCAAGCCAAACTCATCACCTCCAAGTCTTGCAGCTAAATCTGGTGCTGTAACATATGAAGTGAGTTTAACTGCAATATATTTTAACAGTTCATCTCCTATTATATGTCCCATTGTGTCATTGACATATTTAAAATTGTCAATATCAATAAATACTATAGCAAACTTGTCCAATTTTTTACTTTCAATCAAACATTCAATTTCATTTGAAAATTTATCTCTGTTAGGCAGTCCTGTAAGAGAATCATGGTATGCCAGGTATCTGATTTTTTCTTCGTATTTTTTTCTTTCAGTAATATCCATACCTATGGACACAATTACTTTTTTGCCTCTGTCTGTTTTTATTACTTTGTTACTCCAGAGTATATCTAACTTTTTGCCTTCCTTTGCAGCAAAACTGATTTCATATTCCCTAAGTCCGCCATTTTGTATTATTTCCTGGAAAATATTATTTACCCTTTGCTTGTTATGTGATACTTCAAAAAAGTCAACCCATATCTTTCCTATCAATTCCTCTTCTTCATAACCGAAGGTCTTGTAGCAAAAAGAATTTGTCTTTAATATTTTCCCATCCTCATCCCATAAAACAATAATTACCGGAGCTTCTTCAATTATGTTTTGAATAAGGTCCTTCTGATAGTTAAGTTCTTTTTCCAGCACATCCTGTTCATGGTTTGAAGTTTTAAGATCCTCATATGCCCTGAACGCTCTGTCTGTGGCACTTTTTATGCTTCTTGTCTTTTCTGATATCAGGATAAAAAACATAACCATTGTTATTAGAACAAACAACCATCCCTTGTAAATCTGCATAATTTTGTAGAACTCTATATTATCGGTAAATATTCCAAGAATCTTATCTGAAAGTACAATCCACAACAAACCAAAAATACCGTATTTTATAACCACTATTAAAGCTTCTTTTTGTGGATTAATACTTTTAACCGATTCAATAATATTTTTTGATGAATTGTTGCGTTTTGACGTGTCATCAGGAAAATTTCGTTTTTTCAAATTATTCACATCCACTTTGAATTTTTGGGAAATAGAAAAAGAATAACCATAGTATTTACTATAATCTACCCATTATTTTGCATTTTAAACATATGCAAAGCTTAATCATTATAGCAATAAAAAAGCAGCATATCAATCACAACATGCTACTTTTTTGTTAATACTGTTTCAAATCCTTCTTAATTACTTTTTACACCATTAGAATACACCTTTTTCAATATATTCATTTATTACAGCTTCGCTCAGTCCTACAAATTTCTCGTAAACATCAAAGTTGTGCTGACCCAGTGTCGGTGCAGGAGTTCTTATTTCAGCTTTTTTGTCGCTGAATTTAATGTGGTCTCCTGTCAATGTTGTTTTTCCTGCTATAGGATGTTCAACTTCCACAAACATCTCTCTTGCTACAGCAATGTGAGGATCTTTTACAACCCTGTCTATGGTATTTATTGGTGATGATGGTACTCCTACAGCAAGCAGACATTCTACCACTTCATCAATAGTATGCTGAGAAGACCAAACTTCAATGAGTGGTTTTAATTCAGCATGGTTTTTAACTCTCAGTGCATTTGTTGCAAATCTTTCATCTGAAAGAAGTTCAGGTTGTTCCATTACTTCTGTAAGTAGTTTATACAACTTGTCATTACCGCATGCTATGATTACATCTCCGTCTTTTGCCTTAAATGAATCATAAGGATATGCAGATTCATATCTGTTTCCTATTTTTTCAGGAATTCTTCCTGTTGCCAGGTAAATTTGTGTGATTATTTCTAGTGAAGATACAACCGAGTCAACCAAAGAAACGTCAACTTTTTGTCCTTCTCCGGTTTTTATTTTGTTTACAACTGCTGCAAGAACGCCGATTGTGCAGCCTAAGCCACCCAACACGTCTCCCATTGCTGTACCTGTTCTTGTTGGTGCTCCTCCCGGCCAGCCTGTTGTGCTCATAAGTCCGCCCATTGCCTGTCCTATAATGTCATAACCTGCTCTCTGGCTGTATGGTCCGTAGTGCCCGAAGCCTGAAACGCATCCGTACACGATGCCAGGGTTGATTTTTTTCAAATCCTCATATCCAAGACCTAATTTTTCCATTGTTCCC